>CAIXTT010000001.1 GCA_903922455.1 uncultured Bacteroidota bacterium
AATAGTAGTAGCGACTCGGTTCAAATTTTCAGCACCAGAAACAAATGCCATAAAATTATTCTCGTTATTCAACAAAGTAAAAAGCTGATCGAAGTTTTGCTTTGGCAATATGGCAATTCCCTTCGATTCTACATGAAACTTACTCGGTGACTTATAGAATACTTTTGCTTTCTGTGGTAAAATCTTTAGAAATGAAATGCGTGCGTCAATCACCGCATCTACTTGATAATCGCGCACCTTATAAAATTTATCAGTTACACCTTTTAGCATTTTTTTTGCTTCTGGCGAACTTTGACCTTGTGCCCATAAGACCATCCACACCAAAAGAAATAATAAAGATCCTTTTTTCATTAGCTTAAAATATCTTTTTTACGAAATGAATACCATGCAATAAATAAAAACAAAACAATATGTCCGATGAGCATCAACATTGAATTACAAATTAAATTATAATCGAGTTCCTGATCGAACATATTTCGCCAAATCACCATGTGCGTAGTGAAAAGAAATGGCTTAACTTTTTCGAACAACGGAATATCCATCGAACCGACAATGGTAAATAAAATAATGACTGCCATGGTAGATATAATGGGTCCAATGGAGTTTTCGGAATAACACGAAAGTAAGAGTGAAAAGCTGGCTACAACTAATAAACTGATAAAAGCTATCCCTAATCCAGCGAAGAAACGCCACAAAGTATCATCGGCAGGAATAATCGTGATAGTCTCACTTTTCAGTACGATTAAATCTCCTGGCCCAAAAATGAGCATGCCTATTCCAAGCGAAACGAGTCCTAGCCAAACCAGCAAAATAAAAACGTAAACGGCTCCAGCAAAAAATTTAGAGAACAAAACAGAGGTTCTAGACAACGGACGCGTCATGAGCAGACGAATAGTCCCCATCGCTGCTTCGCCAGAAATTAAATCTCCAGTCACCAAGGCAACGAGTAAGGGAATTTGGATAATTAGAGTTTGTAGAATGATAAAACAAACCAGGTTCCCGTTCAGAATTTTGCCTTCGATATTAAATGCCGACTCCAAGGGACCCGTAATAAAACTAATATAATTGAGTCCATCCACGTACATGGCCACGTGTATTAAGCTGACAATAATAGCAATAGCTACAAATCCGATATAGCTTCGGGGTTTTGCGAATATTTTGACGAGCTCAGTTTGGGTATTTCTCCACATCAGCAAAGGGTACTTAATTCATTTTTTCTAAAAATATTGAAAACAATACAATTCACAAGACTTCGTTAAAAAAAATATTACACCTTGCTTCCATTTAAAAGATAGACACCTACCTTTAACCCATGAAAAAGTTTTATCAGAACCGTGTGCCGTCTTGGTTAAAAAACAAATACTCGTTAACGATTATTGCTTTTATTATTTGGGTTGGCTTTTTTGACCGCAATGATATTTTCTCTCAATATTCTTATCGTCAGGAATTAAAAAAACTACAAGACGACAAAGCATATTACTATGCTGAAATTGAAAAGAACAAAATTGACATGGAAGAGCTAACTTCCGATCCGGAGCATTTAGAAAAATATGCACGCGAGCATTACCTTATGAAACGCGACAATGAAGATGTATTTTTAATTGTTAGAGACAGTTCGGAAGTTAAAAAGTAAAATAGTTTTTTACATCCCCGTATACTCACCAAAAACCTCACGCATTACGTCTGAAATTTCCCCTAAGGTTGCGTATTCTTCTACGGCAGCTAAGATGAATGGCATTAAATTATCGGTTCCTTTGGCAGCCACTTTTAATGCACTCAAACAAGATTGAACATTTTCATTATTCCGATTTTTCTTCAGCAGTGTTAATTTTTCCGATTGCACTTTTCGGATACTGTCATCGATGGTCATTAAATCAACTTTATGCTGATCGTTGGTTGCAAATTTATTTACACCTACAATAATTTTTTGAGTAGATTCAATATCTTTTTGATAGCGGTAAGCGGAATCGGCAATTTCCTTTTGAATAAACCCTTGTTCAATGGCGGCAACGGCCCCTCCCATCTCATCGATACGATGAATATATTCCCAGGCCTTACTTTCCACTTCATCTGTTAAAGCTTCTACAAAATAACTTCCCCCGAGAGGATCTACCGTTTGAGGCACTCCACTTTCGTAAGCAACAATCTGTTGTGTACGCAATGCAATACTTGCCGCTTCTTCGGTAGGCAATGCTAGCGCTTCATCGAATCCATTCGTATGCAAACTTTGCGTACCACCCATCACAGCAGCTAATGCTTGAATGGTAACTCGAATAATATTATTATGTGGCTGTTGTGCTGTTAAAGTAGATCCGCCGGTTTGCGTATGAAAACGCAACATTTGTGCACGTGGATCGGTGGCGCCTAAATCAGTGGTAATCTTCGCCCACATTCTGCGCGCAGCTCTGAATTTAGCGACCTCTTCAAACAAATTATTATGTGCGTTAAAGAAAAAGGACATCCGTTTAGCAAAAACATTAATGTCTAAATTCTTTTGTTGCGCGGCTAACAAATAGGCTTTTCCATCTGCCAATGTGAATGCCAATTCTTGAACAGCATTTGCACCTGCTTCACGAATATGATAACCTGAAACCGAAATCGTATTCCACTTTGGAAGTTCTTCTGCGCAAAATGCAAAAATATCAGTGATGATGCGCATGCTTTGCTTTGGAGGATAAATATACGTTCCTCTCGCAGCGTATTCCTTTAAAATATCGTTCTGTATTGTTCCAGAAATATTTTTTAAATTCGCACCTTGTCTTTTTGCAAGTGCCATATACATACATAACAACACTGAAGCAGTAGAATTGATGGTCATGGATGTAGTGATCTTTTCCAATTCAATTCCATCGAATAAAACCTCCATATCCGCTAAAGAATCGATCGCAACACCGGCCTTACCTACTTCGCCTTCGGAGAGTACATGATCCGAATCATATCCAATTTGTGTTGGGAGATCAAAAGCGACGGAGAGTCCGGTAGTACCTTGTTTCAACAAAAAATGATAACGTTCATTACTTTCTTCAGCAGTAGAAAATCCAGCATACTGACGCATGGTCCACAATTTACCGCGATACATATCGGGTTGCACGCCTCGTGTGTATGGGAATTCACCTGCATCTTCATTGATGATAATTGGCTCTTTATAAATACGATTAATTTCTATTCCAGCATCGGTTACATGCTCCTTACTCA
>CAIXTT010000002.1 GCA_903922455.1 uncultured Bacteroidota bacterium
AAAGAGCGCATTGCTTTTAATGCTTGTTCTCGACCTTATATATACATCTTCACTTCGGAAGGTGTGCAAGTAGACAGCGTAAAACTTCCAAATGACAAATGTGTACGATCGATGGAGTTTGATGAGTATGATGATTTGATCATTATGGATAATAATGAAACGGCCATTTATAAATACAGCACTCAATATAAAAAATTAGAAAGCCTACCGTATACCAAACCAGAAGATTGGTTCAAGCAATTGAATCACTTCTATAAACTTTTCGAATTGCCTTCCATCCCTACTTACTACAGCAATAACGATTACTTACAAGATTTTTATTTTACACGTTTCCCGTACTCTTATAATCTTTATCTAAATTATAAAAACGGATTTATTTATCAAGCACACTACAACTACATCAAAAAAATTAACAGTCACACCACTTACGCAAACATGAAAAAGGAAGATGTGTGGTTATCGGATAATTTAACTCCAAAGAGTAAAATTTTGCTGATCAATGATGATAATAAGTCGGTGCTTTATTACGATCGCTTTTACAATTTGATTTATGAGAACACGACGAACAACAAGACCGTGGTGAACGCTGCTTTGGCTGCAAATTCGGAGCCCGCACGATTTGATTATTGTACTAACATTAAACAAGAAAAAGTTTTTGGTATTAGTGGATTCAACAAACGATCCATTACTATTTCTAGCTGGAAGCTATAATTTTGATTTGATTTTTTTCTGATGGGTCCATCCATCTCCCCTGAAGTACTCCGCTTCCCTGTAGTATTTCGCTTTGCTTCAACCACAGGGTTCCGCTAGGACTTCAGGGCAAGCCATCTCCTCCTCTAAAAAAAGGAACAAAAAAAATGCCTCACTTTCGCAAGGCATTATTGGGGGTATTATTCAATTATTATGCTGTAGCCGTAGCTTCGAATGGTTTTACGTAAACAAAGGATTTATCATCCATGCGCTTACGGAACATTACCGTACCATCGATCAAAGCAAACAACGTATGATCTTTTCCGATACCTACGTTTGCACCAGGATGATGCTTTGTTCCGCGTTGACGAACGATGATGTTTCCTGCGATAACTCTTTGACCACCGAAAACTTTAATACCAAGTCTCTTGCTATGTGATTCGCGTCCGTTCCTAGAACTACCGACGCCTTTTTTGTGTGCCATGTTTTAAACTTTTATGCTTTACTAATTAAGCAGTAATTTTTTCAATGTGAATTTTTGTCAAATACTGACGGTGACCATTTAATTTTTGGTACCCTTTACGACGCTTCTTCTTAAAAATTAAAACTTTGTCACCTTTCAAGTGAGAAAGTACTTTAGCAGAAACGGAAGCTCCAGCAATTAGGGGTGCTCCAACTTTAATAGATCCATTATCATCAACGAGTAATACTTCGTCAAAATTTACTGAATCACCTTCATTAGCCTCTAATCGGTGAATAAAGACAGGCGTGTTTTCCTGAACCTTAAACTGTTGACCGGCGATGTTTACAATTGCGTACATGTTCTTATTCTTAATTCCCCAATAAGGGAGGGCAAAGATAGAACATAGAAACGGAATTAACAATATGATGTGAAGAAAAGTATTTTAAATGCAACCGTCTAATTTTCAAATACTTTAAATGGGATTAAAACGAAAAAATAGCTTTAGAAGTGGCTTTTTTCATCATTTCGATCTATAAGATTATAAATTAATAGACCTTGCTGCCCGTATTGAAACCAATTGGGCAAGTCAATCCATCAACCATCTCGAAAATCATAAACAGATGATCTTTAATTATAAATAACGAAAATAGAGCATCTTTTGAAATAATCTTAAACGATGTAAAATGGAAGAGAAAATGGATGAAGGATTCATTTTTTAATGCCTCATTTCTTAAATCAATTACTATTTGGCTTTATTTGCTTACTAATTTTCTCCAATAAATCCAGTTGACGAGCCTGACTTTCAAGCTATACTTTGACTTACTCTTCATTGATAGCAAATCCATCTTCTATTGCAAACTTCTTAATTCCAATTCTGCTTTGAGATTAATCAAATAATCATTCTCATTTCTCTTTCTGTCTTTTTCCTCTTTTCGATTTTGGCTCATCATATATAATGGGAGCTTGCAATGCAGCGAGAGTAGATAGAATCAAATTCATCAAAATAAATGGATACGGATCAAAAATGATTGAATCGGGAGTTGCTGTATTTACAACAATCCAGATGAACAATAAGATCATAAAAAAAATGATGAATTTCCAACGCCCACCAAAACGCGCAACTTTGTCTGAGAGCCCTCGACCACTGGTCCAAATTTCCTCTGGTTCATT
>CAIXTT010000003.1 GCA_903922455.1 uncultured Bacteroidota bacterium
AGAATAATGATTTCTGCATGTGGATGTAGTGGGAAGACTCAGAATTTCAAATCTTCAGGAAGAGATTAGAAATTCTAAGTCTGGGGGTTAGTAGATGAGTTATGTGGGAATGGGGGTGGCTTTTTGGTGCAGGGCAGTTTGCTTGAAATTAGCAATTAGTACAGTAGCTGCCCATATTCAAAACTCCTGATTATCTTCCTGAGTCATTTCTACCAACTTATTTCTTATAGAGGGATCGTGTCCATAATTTAACTCGTTAGAGAAAACAATATTTTCATATCCGCTGGATTTCCTTACTTCCTTCATATCGTAACGTACAAGACGTATAGGATCACCTTTTGTTAAGTCAATTTTTTGAATACACATGTCCCCAGTTCTATTTAACTTCCTCCATACATCTGATGCATATTCAGAAAAGTTTTCATAAACACCGGGCAACTTTACTAGCATGTGATAGTGAAGGTTTCCGCTGAATCCACCAACCTCTGGGATGGCAGCAAAAAACATCCTCTTCTCAATTGGTTTTTTGTAAAAGCATCGTCCATGAAATTTACGATCTACAAATTTTGCCCATTCACTTAATTTACTTCTTCCATTATTGATAGTAGTTGCTCGATTGAAATTAGCAGTGATGTGCATTTGGAAGTTTTGGGTTGTCAAAAATTCTGTCATAGCTATCTGTAGATTGCGAATATTCGGAATATTTCCCCAATTATTAATTTCGTTATTAGTTCTCATTTATTTATCCTCTTTTATAAAATAGTGTCTCTCAGAAACGGTTATAAAACCCGATATGTTTACTTTACTATCTACTGTATTAACATTAAATATTGATACTTTACTTTTACTATTACCTATCTAACTATTAACAATTTGTTATTTATTATTTGTCTCTGTAAATTTAATTTTGTCCATACCTATCCTAATGACCACTTAGAAAGTTGCCCTAATTTTGTTGCAGGAATCAATAGCGAGTGACGCATATCGGTCTTTTTTCAGATTCATCTTTATTTATAAAAAAACAATTTATATTTAAATTTTTACCCATCATTCTCTGCCTGGATGGATTAACAACTTTAAAACTTAATTCAATTGCTTCCTATGTAATTACATACATGGGGAGACTTACTATTATTTCCACCCCTCTTCTATAAATAAATTCTCTTGTCATTATTTTTCAAAAAATTGACCTGTTCTAAATTTGTACTTTTTATCCCCTTATAAGTGCAAATTCCGTCGATTTCTATGAAATACAGTCCTAATATTTGTGGAAAGTCTAATAATCGCCTTTTCCACTCCATACAAAAAAAGGGGGGTGGAGACTGTTTCGTACAGTCCCAACCCCTCTTTTCATATACAACCCTATTCTTCCTAATTTTGCCTTGTCAGATCCTTCATTAAGGGATCACGACTATTTTCAGCCTAACGTGAAGCCATCTTCTTAAGAATCCATTTTTCAATTTCGATATTTACCCAAGCCGTAGCGTGAACCCCTATCTTTACCTGACGTGGAAAACTACCGTTATTTATGAATTTGTAGATAGAACTCGCGGATAGTCCTGTTCTCTTCTTCACTTCTGCAATCCTTATAAAAGAATTCATGTTTTGGCTCCTAGACTGATATGTGATTTTCAGAACCGTCCATTACGGTTCAAGAGTATTTAGTAAAATTTTTTTACTTGTTTTTGAACCTCAGTTTACGAATCACGACATGAATCAGTTCATTCCATACTTTGAGGCTAGGCAGTGGCATTGACCTACTTAGAATGCCGTTAATGAGTCTTGCGAAATGAACCACAACCTATTCATTGCTTTGTTTGGTCTTGGCTTGGCTGAAAATATAGTGCTAGAGGGGATATCAAATTTGTTACAACTCAGAACATTCACTGAATCTGGGGGAGGATTAAACTGACATTCTTTCGCCTAACTCTAATTATTTGCTCTTTTCTAGGATTTGCTTAAGAACAGAATGGGGCTGAATGTAGAAGAAGTGTTGTTACAGCCAGACTCATAACGGCACGCTAACGGCACGCATTATTGTTTTGGACATAAAAAAGGACTTAGCATTTACGCTAAGTCCTTGATTATATGGTGGGCCGTGACAGATTTGAACTGTCGACCTACGGATTAAGAGTCCGCTGCTCTACCAGCTGAGCTAACGACCCAGATTGTTCTGATTTGACACGATGAACAACGACCATCATACCCTGAAAGCACCACTGCTGTCAGCCATCTAGCTGCAACGGAGTCGCTATTCTCCTAAAAAAATTACTTTGCTTTTTCAGAAGACAGGTCCTTGCCAAGCGGGTATTCTATCAAATTTCTCT
>CAIXTT010000004.1 GCA_903922455.1 uncultured Bacteroidota bacterium
AGGAATGATGAAATCCATTATGGGAGAATCTGCTTTCGACCAATCGGTGCAAAGCATTACGAATATGGAAATGTTAGAAGTAACGAGCGGCGATATTTTTAACAAAATGATGGGCGGATTACTATGTGCCTTTATTGTAGCGGCCTTTTTAAGAAGAGAACCTAACTTTCAAGACGAAGAATGAGCTTAGCCCAATTTGACATTTCGGTGGTGGTTCCACTGTATAATGAAGACGAATCCCTTCCTGAATTAAGTCAATGGATCGATCGTGTGATGAAGAAAGAAGGATATTCTTACGAAGCTATTCTGATTGACGATGGTAGTAAGGATAATTCTTGGAAAGTAGTTCAATCCATTTGTACTCAAAACCCATCTTTTAAAGGCATTAAATTTCGTCGCAACTACGGAAAATCAGCTGCTCTCCAAAAGGGATTCGAATTAGCATCAGGAAAAGTGGTGATTACTATGGATGCTGATATGCAAGATAGTCCAGATGAAATTCCAGGATTATATAAGATGATTGTAGAAGATGGATTTGATCTGGTATCGGGATGGAAGCAAAAACGGTATGATCCCATAAGCAAAACCATACCCAGTAAATTTTTTAATTGGGCAACACGAAAAATGTCGGGCATCAATAATTTGCACGACTTTAACTGCGGATTGAAATCGTATCGCATCGATGTGGTGAAAAGCATTGAAGTGTACGGAGAGATGCACCGTTATATTCCAGTGATAGCCAAGTGGGCGGGATTCTCAAAAATTACCGAGAAATCTGTAGAGCACAGAGCCAGAAAATACGGAATTACTAAATTCGGTTTAGAAAGATTCGTAAACGGATTTTTAGATTTGCTTTCCATTTCTTTCGTTTCACGTTTTGGAAAACGTCCCATGCATTTATTTGGCACGTTGGGTACGTTGATGTTCTTAATCGGATTTATGCTTGCCGCTTATTTGGGAGTAAGTAAATTATGGGCAGTATATGCAAATGAATATGCTCGGCTCATCACGAACCGTCCCTCCTTTTATATTGCATTAACGTGCATGGTTCTTGGAACACAATTATTCCTTGCCGGATTTATTTCTGAATTAGTGGGTCGATCCAGCACGGAACGCAATCACTACTTGATTGAATCCACTGAAAACTGTTAATTTTCAGTCGTGAAACCCACTACTGAAATAGATAAAGCGAATGACTCACTCATCTGCTAAACATATCATTATTGTAGGTCCTGCACACCCTTTGCGTGGTGGCATTGCCGCTTTTAATGAGCGTTTGGCATTGGCTTTACAGGAAGATGGGCACCGCGTAACGATCTATACTTTCTGCTACCAATATCCCAACTTTCTTTTTCCAGGAAAAACGCAATACTCCACCGATCCAGCTCCTAAAAATTTAGATATTCAGGTGAAAGTTCATTCTATAAATCCATTAAATTGGTGGAAGATTGGATCAGAAATAAAAAAATTAGCACCCGATCATTTGATCTTGCGATTTTGGATTCCCTTTATGGCTCCTTGCTTAGGGAAGATTGGTCGCATTGTCAAGAGAAATAAAAAAACGCGTATTACCGGACTCCTCGACAACATCATCCCACACGAAAAGCGTATTGGTGATGTGCCTTTAACGAAATACTTCACCCATACTTGTGACGATTTTATGTCGATGTCGCACCAAGTCACTCAAGACCTAAAACAATTTTCGGATA
>CAIXTT010000005.1 GCA_903922455.1 uncultured Bacteroidota bacterium
ATTCGAATTGTGAATGGGAAAAATAATATTTTCTTGTGGCCGGGACTATATCGTATTCAGATTTCGGCGCCTGATAAAAAAGAGTTGATTGGAAGTTTTTTATTGCAGACAGGAACCATTCCTGCTGTACAGCTTTCTCCACTCGTTGCAGATTGGAGAAAGCTATAAGCGAGGGAATTATTTAGTGGTAAATATTAACTTGAAAGTTTTCTGGGTGTTTCCAGCCACAAAGCGAAGCAAATAAACACCTTCCTGCATTCCGTTAGAAACCATTGATAAATTCATGGTATGGAATCCGGCTGCCATTTGCGATTTGTTCGCAAGAGTAGCCATCTTTTGTCCAGTGATATTGTACAATTCGATACTTACATTTTCCACTTTAGGTAAACTAAAATCCAGCGTAGTCAAATCTGAAACGATGGTTGGATAAACATTCGCTACGGGTACATCCGAAGTGATTTCAAAAACTGGAGTAGCAAATGAGAAGTGTGCGACGATGGAGTCATTCGAAGTAAAATTTACTCGGGCAATAGCAGTACTATCATTCGGATTAAAAACTTGCGAATTAGAAGTCCAATTCACAAATTGATAAGGAGTATTTGCATTGGCCTGTAAAATATTATCCATGCCACCGAAGTACTTTCCTGTCCAAGGTAAGTCAGTATGAAGAAGTGTATTTAACTGAATGGTTCCTGCTCCTACCGGATCAGCATTTAATGTAATATCATAAGGACCATTTAAGCCGTAGCAAGTATTGTATCCATTCGACATCCAGTTACAACGATTAGTTATGTAGGTACGAAGCGTATCAACATTCATTAGCCACTCGGCATGTGTTCCATTCCAACGCGTAGCATGCATGGCAATTTCAGGATCCAACTTATTGACTACACTGTCTAATTGCGTCAACATATTATCACAACTAAATACGGTATTCCACAAATCGATCATTCGAGAAACATAATACTGTTGGAAGTCTGGATTCTGACGTAATCGATTTAATACTTGAATATGACCCTCTGGATCAGAATTGTTATTCAAGCCTTGCACATCGCATGGCAATGCATTAAAATTACGATTCGGAATACCAGTATAGTTGATGTAATGTCCAAAGGTGGCATCATTATCCCAAAGAATATATCCCCAACGTAAATGTGTTCCGGTAGAATCCATTCCTCTCCACCACCCTGTATTGTAATTCAACCAATCAGAAGCAACAGAAACACTATTTACAATGACATAATCTACTAAGCTTTTAGTATCATATTGGTTTACGACAGAATTGTAGTTAGAAACATTCGCCATGCTATTTGTCATAATATAATTGTAGAGCGTACCCCAAGCATTCAAAGCGGTTTGACCACCATACTCCGCCCATGTATTTCCCCAAGTTTCAATGAACTGAAGATTATATTTATCCTGACCATACGTGAATTCCGTATAATCATGATCATCCGGGTTGTCGCGGATGTCATAAATTCCCCAATAGTTATTATTCAAATACACAATTACTTTTTCTGAATTTCGAACATCTAACTTCAATCCTCCTTTTAAAGCTAACATATGCACATAGGCATCGCGAATATGTGCACTGCCGATGTTGGAAGTATTATGATCAGCTGGATAGTTATCATCACCTGAACAACGTAACATGATTCTTTGAAAACTTTCACGTGTTGACCAATGGAATAATTTTTCTTCAATACTATGATTGTATCCCATTTCATCTCGAGATACAAAATCCAAACTTCGTTGACTTAATGCCCAAGAATCTTGTCCATGACGATTAAACTCTCCGTAAGTATCTGCTTTTCTTACTCCGGCAGTATCAAAATACTCAAAAGTTCCTTTGGGCTCTAATGCACCTGAACCATTCGCTAATGTAGTTAACTGAGTAGCCGAAATAGAAATAATAGGAAGTGTATGACTAACATTAATAAAATAGGTTTTATACTCTACAAAACTTGGTAAGATAGTAGGATCAGGACTCCATGTCATAGCCTTCAAAACAGTGGTTGCCGAAATCGTTACGCTCGCTGTATAAATTGGAGAAGTTATTAATGGCACTGAACCATCCGTGGTATATCTTACGGTTCCTCCTGGCTCTGTGTGCGTAATTAATGCGGTGAAAGGTGCGGCATAAAATCCTGCAGCCACAGAATAATCGGGCTTGTCGGCATAACGTGCATAAGCCGTAGCCGTATTGTTAGATGCGTTTGGGGTTGGAGAAGTAAATATTCCCCACAATGGAGAACCATTTGAAACACGACCGAAAGAATGTCCCAATTGAGTTTTCGCAAGTGATAAACTATCGAGGATGACTCCTGAAGGAGTTGAAAGTACAATATTCTCTTTGTTCGTTTTGGACTGAGTGAGTTTAAAATTTGTATGATAAGTAGTAGTTGTATTTGTATTTCTTCCACTACACCATACTCTCAAATATCCGTTAGACCCAATGACTGCAGACACAGGGAAAGTATACTTCAATAAATTATTTTTGTTGTCGCTCAAGTGATATCCCGCTAAAGAAATAATAGTTGGAGACGTATTAAAAATTTCAATCCAATCACCATAGTCAGAATGGTCGTCGACAAACTGAGTTAAATTAGATGTGGAATATTCATTGATGACTAATTGGCTTTTTGCATCATACGCTTGTAGAGCAAACAACAGCACTAAACTAAATGTAAGCAGTTTTTTCAAGATGGTATTGGATTGAGGTGTGTTAAGTTAATATTAATAATTTACTAATTTACTGAAAACTTAACTCTTGGCAAGTAGGATATGAATTCCCCATCTATGTTATAGTCAACATATTGAAATTCAAATGATTTATTTAAGATTCGAACGGGATGAAATCCGAAGAGACATCTAAAAGAACCATTAAAGTAAAAAATGTTGAAACGGATTTTTTCAAAACTAAACTTTCTTCAATTCAGCCTTACCCATCAAAGTAAATCCAATAAAAGTGAGCATGCTTATAAAAAGCAAAAACAAAAACATCATATTGAAACCATATTTATTAGCAATCCCAAGACCAATTAATGGCGCAGCAATATTTGAAATACCAAACGAAATTGAATACAATGCAGCGTATTGTCCTTGCCGTTCAGCGTGTGGTCTCGACAAAGCAAAGTTCATCATAAAGGGCATGGCAAATATTTCTGAGAACGTGATGATGACTGTGTAGAGAATTGCCCATATCATCATTGCTTTTCCGAAAAACAAAACCAAAAAAGAAACAGGAAGTAATAAAGCGCCAATACGAATGAATGTAAAAATATTAGTTTTACTTTCCAGTTTCATCATGAGTGGCATCTCAATTAAAACCACTAAGAATCCATTCAATGCTAATAGAAGTCCGATTGTTCCCTCGTCGTAATTACAAACTTTACTGAAGTATTGAGGAATACTCGCAAAGATTTGAAAGAAACATGTACCCCAAAGTGAAACTAAAAAAATAAAAATTAAATAGGTTACATCACGATACGCAGATGTACTACTGTCTTTCAATATCGCTGGATTGCGCGGTACTGTTTCAACATGTTTTCGAGGTAAATAAAAATACAATAATGCTGCAGCTCCCATGGTGGTGATTGCATCAATCACAAAGAGCCATTTATAACCTAAATAAAGTGCGACAAAACCTCCTACTGCAGGACCTGCCGTAAACCCCAAATTCACAGCGAGTCGAACCAAGGAAACAGATCGTGTTCTATTTTTAGCATCGCTATAAACGGCAATTGCTTTTGAATTTGCTGGTCGAAATAAATCGGAAGTTAGCGCATACATAAAAATAATAATAGCAATTCCAACCATGGAATGTACCATCAATAAAAAAAGTAAAATAAGTCCACTAGAAAGCAAGGCGCCAATCATGATATTGAAATAACTATATCGATCCGTTAACCATCCACCTAAATAACTTCCTAAAACACTTCCTATTCCGTATAAGCTCATCACCACTCCTGCATCGCCCATGGAGAAATGCAATTCGTTGGTCATGTATAAGGATGTAAACAAAAGTACCATTGAACCGCTTCTATTCACAAACATGGCAAGAGACAATACCCAAATATTCCGCTGCAAATTAGAAAAACTTTGCTTGTATAGATTGAGGAGGGCGATCATAAAGTCGAAACAAAGCTACGGGAATTCATTGAGAATGGGAGATGGGAAAATCGGATATCGGAGTGCTGCCTGAGCTTGTCGAGGGCAGCTTGTCGAGTGGAGATGGGAGTCACGCAGCGCCGTCGGCAAGCCTTTGGCGGCCGATGGATAGCTAAAAGACTCAAAGGCTACGAGACGAAAAATTTTCTCGCTAAGGCGCAGAGTCGCTAAGCCATTCGGTCGATTTTCCTTTCGTCAAATTTCTCGCTAACTTTTAAGATCACTAAGTTTTTTGAGGAGATTATAAGGTTTCGCGAAGAGAATGGGAACTCTCCTTCGCTATCCGCGTGCGCCATAGCTATAGCGGAGGCGCAAGCTATGGAGAGCGAGAAATCGTGAAGTCTCGCGACTAATTCATTTTACCGCGTTTCATCAAATAAGGCATCAGCACTTGCTTATAGCCCTTGTTCACATCGGCCTCAACAAAATCAATGCGATACTGCGCACACTTTAACATCAATTCCTTTTTAAAAGCACTCATATTTTTAAGATACGCTTCACGAACTTGAGATGCATGTACTTTCACTTCTTGTCCGGTTTCAATATCCACAAATTGATAAGGGCGATTCTCGAATGAGAAATCGAGTTCTAATCGTTGATCGGTTACATGAAATAAAATCACTTCGTGTTTGTTATAACGCAAATGCTGCAGAGCACTAAATAAATCTTTTGAATCGCTAGCACTTTCAAACATATCACTGAAAATGATAACCAACGATCGCTTATGAATGTTTTCGGCAATTTGATGTAATGCTTCTGCTAAAGCTGTTGATGTACTTCCTTTCGATGCAATGGCTTCTTCTAATTTATGAAGCAATAATTTATGATGAACAGAGCTGCTACGAGCATGCGTATTTAACTCCACTTTATCTGAAAAGATACTGAGTCCGCTGGCATCCCGTTGCATCTTCAGCAACTGAATGATAGAAGCCGCGCAATGTGCAGAAAAGGTAATTTTATTTAACACATTTGGATTCTTCTTATCGAATTCCGGATAATGCATGGAAGCCGAATTATCAACGATAAGTTGACATCGCAAATTAGTTTCTTCCTCGTAACGCTTGGTAAAAAGCTTATCAGTTCTACCATAGAGTTTCCAATCGATGTGCCGAGTAGGTTCACCCGTATTGTATATTCTATGCTCAGCAAACTCCACTGAAAAACCATGAAAAGGACTTTTGTGAAGACCCGTAATAAAGCCTTCAACCACCTGACGAGCGATGAGCTCGAGATGAGTAAACTGGTTGTATTCTTTAGGTGTTAAAGCCATTTTTAAGATGATAATAACCGGTTATGTTTAGTCCTGATGTGCAATCGCTTTTCACGATCTCTACACTTAGGGTTTAACGATTCAATCAGAATTCTGTTACATTTAAAGCTTCGGTTAAACCTTCGTTGTACAAAGTCTTATAACATAACCGGCCATGAAGCTATCCTATCAAATAATTGCCCACTAAAGGGAATTACATTTGAGCGTCCAACTTAGCCGCCAAGACTGATTTAGGGGCAGCGCCCACTTGCTTATCAACCACTTCTCCACCTTTGAAAAAAAGAAGAGCAGGGATGTTACGGATACCAAATTGCATCGAAATGTTTGGATTGTTATCTACGTTTACTTTTCCAACCACTGCTTTTCCTTCGTATTCTTTCGCTAGTTCTTCAACAAATGGTCCAACCATTCTACATGGTCCACACCATTCTGCCCAAAAGTCAACTAATACGGGTTTGTCTGATTTCAAAACTAATTCGTCAAAGTTTTGATCTGTTAATTCTAATGCCATAATTTTTTATTTTTTGAATCCTTGTCTTATCAATTATTATTCCTTTCAATTTTCTCTGCCAATCTGTCACCCTACAGTAACATCACACTTGGTTAAACGAGTCAATTCTTCCACTAAGGTATTATTTACTCTCACTTTTAGTCCTTTGCAGAGGAAGGGAAGGTTCCAGTATTTTTCGTCATCATGAACCTTAAATCGAACGGTAGTTCCCCCTTGATGTTGTAGCAATAGATCACCAATCTTTTGTCCTAGGCTACCAGTTAAATCTGATAACTTTATAGGCAACACCAACTCCTTTGATAATTTATCGCCAATATCAGTTAGGTAATTAACAGAATACGGCTTTACTTCAAAATCATCTTCCTTTTTAAAGCGATTTTGCACACGAGCTCGGATATGCAATAAGCTTTCGGGTTCTAAAAACTGTTTGATCTTTCCATAATCTTCGCCAAACAATGCAATTTCCATATTGCCGCTTAAATCTTCAATTGAAAAGATGCAAAATGGTTTCCCTGTTTTTGTCATACGATGATTGACAGAAGTGACAATTCCAGCAAAGGTAATATCCTTTCCTCTCAATACTTTCAAACTATCTAATCCAATTAAACGATCGATTTGATGCGAACAAAATTTCTTCATCTCGAATTTATAATCATCCAGCGGGTGACCTGAAATATAAAATCCGATTACGTCTTTTTCTTTTCCGAGTGCTTCCAATTTATTCCATTCCGGACATTTTGCAAAAGAGGGTATGGTCACATCTTCCTCTAAAGAATCCCCAAACAAACTTTGTTGTTGGCTGTTCACTTGATTGGACAAAGAATTTCCAAAGCGAACTGCTTTTTCCATTCCTGTCATTCCATCTTTCGGATCCACATGAAAATATTGTGCGCGATGCACTTCAGTAAACGTATCCAAG
>CAIXTT010000006.1 GCA_903922455.1 uncultured Bacteroidota bacterium
CCAGTGAAGAAAGCTCCTGCAAAGAAAGTGGCTGCAAAAAAGACCGTAAAGAAAAAGCGATAAATCGATAATAGCGAGTAGATGATACTACGTACTGCGTAGGATAAGCGACATACTGTGTACTATGAAGGTCAAGGCCGAAGTAGTAAAACATCAAAAGCATTAGAGTATTTAACATTAAATGTCGTATATGTAATGAACGAAGCAGTAGAAGGGTATTTTGAACCAATACGTCCAGAATTATTATTAGGTCAGCAATTGGCCACCTCATCCGATTGCCTTGGGAGTTTTGTTTCCGCCTTCACCGATGAGCGTTCGTTCCCTTCGTTTGAAGGAGCTAAAATTGCACTGATTGGAGTAGGGGAGTCGAGAGGAAGTTTAGTGAACAAAGGTTGTTCAACTGGGCCTGATCGCATTCGTGAAAAATTTTATCGTCTCAAGCGTCATCAATACCCCTTGCCCATCATCGACCTTGGAAATTTACGCTTAGGGCATTCCATCAACGATACCTATTCAGCCATTGCCACCGTAGTATGTGAGTTGCTTGGTGCACGAATCATTCCCATTATTTTAGGCGGGAGTCAGGATTTAACGTACGGACATTATTCGGGATACAAATTAGCAGAGCAAATTATCAATATTGTTGCGCTTGATTCGAAATTTGATTTAGGGATTCCAGAGGACGATGTCAATAGTGATACCTACCTAGGAAAAATAATTTTAGAGCAGCCTAATTACCTCTTTAATTTCAGCAATCTCGGATATCAAAGTTACTTTACGGGGGTTGAAAACGTAGCCCTTATGAAAAAACTACATTTTGAAACCTACCGTTTAGGACAAGTACGAACGGATATTCAAGAGACAGAGCCTGTGGTAAGAAATGCGGATTTACTCTCGGTAGATTTATCCGTAGTTCGACAAAGTGACGCGCCAGGCAATGCCAATGCTACTCCCAACGGATTATATGGGGAAGAGTTTTGCCAAATTTTGATGTATGCGGGATTGAGTGATAAACTTAGCGGCTTAGGTTTGTACGAATACAATCCCGAATTCGACCGTAATGGTCAGTCGGCCGACTTATACGCTCAAGGCATTTGGTATTTCCTAGAGGGAATTGGAATGCGGAAGATGGATTTACCCTTAGCCAATCCCAATAATTACACTACCTACCGAGTAACGATGGAAGAAATTGAGCAAGAGATTACCTTCATCAAAAGCATGAAAACGGAGCGATGGTGGATTAAATTACCGACTGACAATTCCAAAAATCGATATGTGAGTCAGCATTTATTACCCTGTTCCTACAAAGATTATCAGCAAGCGTGCAACAACGAAGTTCCGGAGCGTTGGTGGAATGCGGTACATAAAATGGTTTAAAAAATTATTTTTTTCTCCTAGAGGCCTTTTTATTTTTTTAAATATTCACAATTTTCTTCAAGGAAATCGTGCTTTTGAATCACTGCATCCTTCAAGATATTTGATGTTTTCACACGTAAATGGCAAGAATTAGGTTGGCTATGGTACTTAAAATACTAATAATCAATATATTTTAATAATTTTAAATTATTCGAAGTTATCATCAAATCGCTATTTTAGTCCCACCTCAAAGAGAGTATTGGAAGCTTTTAAAAAAAAGCAAGCTTTCTTGTACTTTTTGGGTATGTTGAGAATATTTATTTACTTTATCCCCCCAAACCAACTCGAAACCTATATCATCTGTATGAAGAAACTTTTAGCTGTAGTATTAGCAAGCACTCTATCCACGATAGCCCTAGCTCAACAAGATCCGCAATTCAGCCAAAACATGTTTAACAGATTATGGGTAAATCCAGCCTCTGCAGGAAGTAGCGATGCTATTTGTGCAAGTTTGCTTTATCGTGCTCAGTGGGTAAGTTTTGAAGGAGCTCCTAAGTCAGGAGTTTTAGGAATTGACGCCCCCCTTTTCAACAATAAAATGGGTGTTGGATTAAGCATTAATACGGATGAAATCGGATTTGAAAAAGGATTGACCGCTAAATTAGCTGCAGCCTATCGTTTTGATTTAGGTAGTGGAAAATTAGCGATTGGTGTTGATGGATCATTAGTTCAAAATACAATTGATGGAAAGTTTACGGCTCCTGATGGAACGGCAAATGATCCAGCGATTCCACAAAGTTCGGTCAGCGGAACGGCTTTCGATTTAGGTGGAGGTATTTATTTCAATTCAGAAAAGCTATACGTTGGAGTTTCTTCAACACATTTGATGGAAAGTTCTGTGGACTTAGATAAGTTCTCAAAAGAATACAAGCGTCACTATTATGGAATGATTGGTTACACGATTGAGTTAACGCCAAGCGTTGCCTTGAAGCCAATGATTTTCGTTAAAAACGTGACGGATAATACTACTATTGATGTTAACTTAAATGCGCATTTCAATAATCGTTTCTGGGCTGGCATATCCTGGAGAAATGAAGATGCCTTTGTTGGAATGATTGGTTTAACCCTAATCGAAAATCTCCGCCTTGGCTATGCGTATGACTTCACCACTTCAGAATTGAAGAATTACAGCGATGGTTCTCATGAAGTAATGTTGGGGTATTGCTTCAACGTAAAGAAAAAAATCCCGCTTTCTATCCGAAATGTAAGGTTCCTATAAAATTTAGGATTTTAACTTCCCAGAAGAAACTATATTTGAAAAGAAACGTATCGTCGTATTGAAAATGTTTCGTATAATATTCACAAGTATTGTACGTTCGATGATAACGTCAAAAACATTTCCGAAACCCAAAAGCGAACAAAGTATGAAAAACCTGATGATTGCCTTAAGCATGCTGCTGCTACTAAGTAGTTGTGGAGGCGGTAACCGTGGTCAACTAGTAGGAGTTCAAGGGCGCGAAAAATGGTACCAAGCCGATCCTTATGGCATGGTGTTCATTCCTCAAGGCTCTTTCAACATGGGTCCTAGCGACCAAGATGTACCCTACGCGCAGAATGCAGTATCGAAAACAGTTTCGATGCATGCCTTCTACATGGACAACACGGAAATCACTAACAATGAGTACCGTCAATTCGTGTACTGGGTGCGAGATTCCATGGCACACAGACTCCTTGGCGGCGACCACTTAATTGAAGAAGGCGAATACGGTGAACGTATCGAATGGAGTGAGCGAATTAAATGGGATGACGAAGAGAATGTCGAAACCCTAAGCGAACTTTATCTTCCAGAAAGTGAGCGTTATTACCGTCGTAAGGAAATAGATTCTAGAAAACTCAACTTTGAGTACTACTGGATCGACCTGATGGCTGCTGCGCAAAAGGACTATAGCCGCGACCGTGATCCAGCATCCGGAAGTTTAGCAAATCGTCCGCAGGGTCGAACCGATCGTTCGGTTTATATTAAGAAAGAAATTATCAATGTTTATCCAGACACGTTAAGCTGGATTCATGATTATACTTATTCCTTTAACGATCCCATTACAAAAGCGTATTTCTGGCATCCAGCCTACGATGATTATCCTGTTGTAGGTGTCAATTGGCTTCAGTCAAAAGGCTTCTGCGTTTGGAGAACTCAGTTATTGAATAGCTATTTAGAGTCGAACGAAGAAACATACGTTCAAGATTTTAGATTACCAACAGAAAGTGAGTGGGAGTATGCATCCCGTGGTGGATTAGCAAATAACCCATACCCTTGGGGAGGTCCTTATACGCGTAATAGTAGAGGTTGCTTCTTAGCTAACTTTAAACCGTTGCGTGGTAATTATATTGACGATGGTGGATTCTACACAGTAAAAGCTACCGCATACTGGCCAAACGATTATGGTTTGTATTGTATGGCAGGTAATGTTGCTGAGTGGACAACCAACGCATACGATGAGTCGGCTTATAGCTTCATCCATGACTTAAACCCCGACTATACTTATGATGCAAAGGATACCGATCCTCCAGCATTAAAGAGAAAAGTAATTCGTGGTGGATCTTGGAAAGATGTAGGTTACTATATGCAAACAGGAACACGTACTTATGAGTACCAAGATACAGCGAAGGCATACATTGGCTTCCGTTGTGTAATGGATTTCTTAGGAAGAGATAAAGTCGATTTTTAATTAGATTTGTACATCAAGCCGAATGATTCAACCCCATTCGGCTAGAAAAAAATACTCAACAACACACACAATCATTCTAACCAAAACCATTAAAAAAAACTATTAAATCATGGGAATAGCTCAATTGACCCAAGGGAAAGGGTTCAAACAGCTCATGTCGAAACTTTACGGTTTCGGTGCGGCAATTGTTATCATCGGTGCACTATTTAAAATCCAACACTGGGAAGGTGCTGGTTTGATGCTTACCATCGGTCTTTTGACTGAGGCAGTTATCTTCTTTTTCTCTGCGTTTGAACCACCACACGAAGAAGTAGATTGGTCATTAGTATACCCAGAGTTAGCAGGAATGCATGAGCCAGGTACTGACCATAAGAAAGCGAAACCTGGTGATCCAGTAGCGCAGTATTTAGATAAGCTTATGGCTGACGCTAAAATTGGTCCAGAGTTAATTAACAGTCTTGGTACTGGTTTAAAATCTTTAGGTGAAAACACAGCGAAGATGGCTAATATGTCAAATGCTGCTGTTGCTACTGAAGAGTATTCCAAAAATGTAACTGCTGCTTCTAAGCAAGTAAGTACGTTAACTGCATCTTATGAGAAGGCGGCAA
Source organism: uncultured Bacteroidota bacterium (assembly GCA_903922455.1). Classification (GTDB taxonomy): domain Bacteria; phylum Bacteroidota; class Bacteroidia; order AKYH767-A; family OLB10; genus JAJTFW01. The sequence continues at coordinate 4,691 of CAIXTT010000006.1, forward strand.
CTGCTATGAATAGCATGAGTGCTTCGCATGATGATGTGAAAGGATATACGGAGCAAATGAAGTCAGCAGGTAAGAATATGGCTGCTTTAAATGCAGTGTATGAACTTCAGTTACAAGAAGCAAGTACTCGTATGAAGGACACGAAGAAATTCTATGATGGAATTCAGGATCTTCTTTCTAACCTTAACAACACTGTAGAAGATACGAAGCGCTACAAAGACGAGGTTGGTAAATTAGCTAAGAACCTTAATTCATTAAATACGATTTATGGCAATATGTTATCAGCTATGAATCCAGGAGCCAATAAATAATTCTTTCCTTTTTTGAATTCTTATTAATCAACCCAAAAACCAAAAGGAAAAGAAATGGCTGGAAATAAATTATCACCGAGGCAGAAAATGATCGGGATGATGTATCTGGTGTTAACAGCTCTGTTAGCCCTGAACGTCTCCAAAGAAATTATTAATGCTTTCGTAACGATCAATGATAGCTTGGAGGTTACTGTAAAGAACCTTACAGGAAAAAATGCGCAAGC
>CAIXTT010000007.1 GCA_903922455.1 uncultured Bacteroidota bacterium
AAGCCAATGGTTAAAAAATTATTCATCATCGGTTTCTTCTGCTGTACAATGTTGTCATCTGTAACAGCACAGCAGCTTAACTTAGTTGTTCAATCTTTCCTTCAAGAAAATCAAAAAGCATTTAACCTAACAGAGAAGGATGTTTTTTCATGGATGGTTTCTGACCAGTATGCAGATGAAAGAACAAGCATCCAGCATGTGTACATTCAACAACACTATAAAAAAATCCCAGTATTTAATGCCATTGCTGCAATAGCCATTCGTAACGGTAAGGCCTATGGGTTAACGCCGCCTTTTGTGTCTAACCTCGATAGTAAAATAAATGCTGACCAACCTTCCATCTCCCCGCAACAAGCCATACAGTTTGCAATGCAACACTTGGAATTGTCAGTATTACCAGCAGGTCAAGTAGTGAAAGTAGAAAAAGAAGGTAGAAAACATTTTTTTAATATGCCTTCTATAGCTTCTTCTTCTGTAACCGTAGAGTTGATGTATGTTCCTACTTTTAAAGGAGTAAAACTTGCATGGAATGTAAATCTAGATCTTAAAACCGGATCGCATTGGTGGAATGTACGCGTGGATGCACTCACAGGTCAATACCTTGAAAAAAATGATTGGGTGGTGTCTTGCGGTTTCGATCATCCTCATGATCATGCTTCAATAGCTGCTTATCCATCTCCTCTCCCTTTGCCAACACCTGGATCTGGAACAGCGCAATACCGTGTATTACCATTACCAGTTGAAAGTCCAATTCACGGGCCATTTTCATACTTAAATGATCCATCTGAACCGGTTCCTTCGCCGTATGGATGGCATGCTACCAACGGAGCTTCTGGCGTAGAGTACAACATCACAAGAGGAAATAATGTGTACGCTTATGAAGATGCGAATAATGATAATTTACCTGGATACTCTCCCAATGGTGGAGCGCTTCAAACTTTTAATTTTCCGTATCATCCTGATTCATCCAATGCCTACCAGCAAAACGCTTCTTTAACAAATCTCTTTTATATGAATAACAGAATCCATGATGTATTGTATCAAAATGGATTTAATGAATTAGCAGGAAACTTTCAAAGTAATAATTATGGAAACGGTGGTTTAGGGAATGATTATGTAAATGCAGAAGGATTTGATGGTGGAGGTACTAATAATGCGAATTTTGCCACTCCTGATGATGGAACGAATCCTCGTATGCAAATGTATTTATGGACGAATCCGAATTCCGGATCTTGTACAAATTCGTTAACTGTTAACGCACCTGCTTCAATAGCAGGTTTGAAGTCAATTGCATTGGCGTCATATAATCCTACCAATGCATTTAATATTACAGCTAATGTAGTACTAGCACAAGATGGTGTAGGAACAAGTTCCGATGGATGTACCGCATTTACAAATGCAGCTGCGATTGCTGGTAAAATTGCACTTATTGATAGAGGCACTTGCAGTTTTTTTATTAAAACACAATTCGCTCAAGATGCCGGAGCGTTGGGAGTAATCATCGCTAATAATGTTTCCGGTTCAACCCCGCCTGCAATGAGCGGAACACCTACACAAACCATTACTATTCCTACTGTTTCCGTTACGCAGGCAGTTGGAACATCTATGAAAACAGAATTATCCAATTCAGTAATTGTAAATTCTACCCTAGTGATTTGTCCTAGCATCACTTCACAACTGGATGGATCTTTTGATAATGGAATTGTAGGGCATGAATATGGTCACGGTGTATCTAATCGTTTAACTGGCGGACCTGCTGCTTCAAGTTGCTTGCAAAATGCAGAGCAAGGAGGAGAAGGATGGAGCGATTGGCTCGGATTAATTCTTACCATCGAACCCGGTGATGTTGGAACGATGGGTCGTGGAATCGGTACCTATGCTTTAGGACAGCCTACTACCGGTCTGGGTATACGTCGTTATCGCTACTCAACAGATATGGGTATTAATCCGCAAACGTATGCTGATCTTGCCACCAGTTCTGGACCACATCCTCGAGGTGAAATATGGTGCGATGCTATTTGGGATATGACTTGGTTTTTAATTCGGGACTTTGGTTATAATGCAAATTTGCAAACAGGAACAGCGGGAAATAATATTGCGCTGAATTTGGTATTAAAAGGAATGGCATTACAACCGTGTAGCCCTGGCTATATCGATGCTCGTAATGCAATTCTTTTAGCAGATGATATTTATTATGGGAATGCACATCGTTGCCAGATTTGGGAAGCATTTGCTCGAAGAGGAATGGGATTTAATGCCGCACAAGGAAGCTCAAACGCTGTAGGTGATGAAACAGTAGATTTTACATATCCTACTTTTTGTTTGAATCCAACACTTCCGCCTATTGCCGCATTTACATCTAACCAAACTACGGCTGCGTGTCCAGCGAGCATACAATTTACAGATGCTTCAACGAATATTCCTCTGTCGTGGTTCTGGAATTTTGGAGATGGACA
>CAIXTT010000008.1 GCA_903922455.1 uncultured Bacteroidota bacterium
CTATTGTTTAAGCTCACCCTCCCACTTACATACCACCGCCGTAGCTACTGCATTTCCTACTACGTTAGTTGCACTTCTGCCCATGTCGAGTAACTGATCAATTCCAAGAAGCAATAATAATCCGGCTTCAGGAATATTAAATGCGCTCAACATTCCGGCGATAACCACCAAACTTGCTCTTGGCACACCTGCCATTCCTTTACTCGTTACCAATAACATCAACATCATGGTAATCTCCTGCGATAAGGTCATGTCGATTCCGTAAGCTTGCGCAATAAATACGGTGGCGAATGTCATGTACATGATGGATCCATCTAAATTGAAAGAATAACCCAAGGGAAGTACGAAGGAAATAATTCGAGTGCTGCATCCATATTTCTCCAAGGCTTCTACTGTTTTTGGAAATGCCGATTCGGAAGACGCCGTGGAGAACGCCAATAAAATGGGTTCGCGAATTTCTTTTAATAATTTGATGAATGGAATTTTTAAGAAGAAACAAATCCCTCCTAAAATGACAAACGCGAAAAAGATCAATCCAAAATAAAAACAGGCGATCAAATAAATATACCCTCCAATAATTCCTAATCCTTGTTTAGCAACTACGGCTGCAATGGCACCAAAAACACCAAAGGGTGCAAACAACATCACATAATTTGTTACTTTAAACATAATATGACCTAAAGCATCCATTGCATTAACAATGGACTTCGCTTTATCACCCATAGCAGCGGTTCCAATCCCGAAGAAAATTGAGAAAACAACAATGGGCAATATCTCATTATTGGCCATCGCCTCAATCACACTTTTGGGAATTACATGGGTTATGAATTCTCGAAAAGAAGGAACTCCTTTGCTTAGTCCTTCACTCAATTCCTCTGCGGGAAGTGGTAAATTCATCACTAATCCGGGCTCGAAAATATTCACCAACACCAAACCTAAGCTCAATGCTAAAATGGTTGCGCCTTGGAAATAAAGCAACGTCTTGATTCCAATACGTCCCACGCTCTTAAAATCGCCCACTTTAGCAATTCCATACACCAGGGTACTAAAAACTAAAGGAGCAATAATCATCTTTATTAAGCGCAGAAATATATCGCTTAGGATCTGAATATTATCGGCAAACTTGTTAAAATCAGCAGGATCGGGGTACATCTCGCGGTATATATAACCAACCAGAATACCGAGCAGCATGCCAATAAATATGCGAGCAGTAAGGTTTATTTTCATAGGATCAGGTCCAAAAATAACCGAATTATCCGAATAAACGACCCTTTTGAAGCATTGCGCCCCAAGGTCTTTTATATCTTTGCACCCTATTAAATTAAGAGATTAGTATTTAGCATGGAAATTCCAAAGACATTTCAATCTGAGATTGCCGAAAATAAATGGTACGCCTACTGGATGCAGAAGGGCTATTTTCGCTCTGTACCCGATGAGCGCGAACCTTATACTATTGTAATTCCACCGCCCAATGTGACCGGTGTTTTGCACATGGGTCATATGCTGAATAACACCTTGCAAGATGTGATGATTCGTCGTGCCCGAATGCTCGGAAAGAATGCCTGCTGGGTGCCTGGAACCGATCACGCCTCCATTGCTACGGAAGCGAAGGTGGTGCAAATGCTGCGCGAGAAAGGAATTAAAAAATCCGATTTAAGTCGTGAAGATTTTTTAAAGTATGCCTGGGAATGGAAAGAGAAGTACGGCGGAATTATTTTAGATCAGTTAAAAAAGTTAGGCGCCTCGTGTGATTGGGATCGTACGCGATTCACGATGGAGGAAGATATGAGTGAAGCGGTAATTGATGTATTTATCGATTTGTATAAAAAAGGATATATCTACCGCGGCATGCGCATGGTAAATTGGGATCCCGCCGGACTCACTGCCGTTAGCGACGAAGAAGTAATACATAAGGAGGTGCAATCGAAATTGACGTATGTGCAATATGTGATTGTAGATGCCGATGAAGTTTTTGATGCGAATGATAAAGCAGCCGTACAGAAAAAAATAGATGCAAAGTCGACGATTACCATTGCAACTGTTCGACCAGAAACTATATTGGGAGATACTGCTGTTTGCGTACATCCTGACGATCCACGATACGCTCATCTAAAAGAGAAATTTGCGATCATCCCTATGGTGAATCGTAAAGTGCCCATTATTTTTGATGATTATATTTTAATTGAATTCGGAACAGGTGCTTTGAAGGTGACTCCTGCGCACGACATCAATGACTATAACTTAGGAAAAAAACATAA
>CAIXTT010000009.1 GCA_903922455.1 uncultured Bacteroidota bacterium
GGCGATAGTCAGGTTCGTTATTATGCGTCATGCTATATCCTGCTGTCCAGTTGATATTGCTTCTGTTTTGATTGAAGTCATGAGAGCCAGAAAGCTGTCCAGAATAAAGTTGTCTTTCAGTGTATCGGAATGCATAATTTCTAACTGCATTTCCTTCTTCCATGTTGGAGCCAGTTCGGATGCTTGTGCTATTGGATCCAGTTTGGTTGTAAATATTTCTGAATTCAATTTTATTTCTTGTATTAAGAAGAAAGGTAAAGTTACTCAGTACCCCCACAGAGATTTTATTGGTAGAAGTATGATCTTCGAAATTGTAAATAGTGTCACTTACATTGTTGATGATATCAAATTGGTTGTAATTTAAATTCACAGCCTCTCTTACTTCGTTTGTATTCGAATAGTTTACACCCGTAATATTCGATACAATTACTTTTCCCAATTTAATTTTTTTCGCAAAGGATAAGTTAAATCGTTGATCGATGGGCGCTGATTTTTCTTTAGCAATCCAAGTGTTTGGCAAAAGTTTAGCGAGTGCTACTTGATCAGCTATATTTAAACCTGCAACGTTTTCAGGAAATTCATTGGGTAAATCACGACTTCCATTGTCCATCCCCAACCAATCGGTTTTACTTAATGAGGCGCGATTGAAAGTTTTGAATGTTGTATTGCTTCTAATTCCAATACTCATCCCTGCTGAAATGAAGTCTTCGTCCGGAATATTTTTAGTGTAAATTTTTACGATACCACCTGCAAATTCACCTGGTAACTCGGGAGCTCCCGTTTTGTAAATCATTACGCGCTCTAACATAGAACTTGGAATAATATCAAAGGAAAATGCTTTTTTATCAGATTCAGAACTGGGAGCCATGGCTCCGTTCAATAATACCGTATTGTATCTTTCACTTAAACCTCTAATCACAATGAATCGATCATCCATAATACTTACACCCGGTAAGCGACGAATAACTTCAGAAGCATTTCGATCTTGTGTTTTAGAAATTTGCTGACTCGAAATTCCATTAACAATTTGTGAAGATGAACGCATATCAGCCAATACAGCATTTTCAGTATTGGTAATCCGGGTTGACATCACATCAGCACCTTTTAATACCTTAGCATTGGTACTTAATTTTAAATCGAGAATTGTTTTCGATCCAGCCTTAACATGTACATTAGGTTCTGTGATGGGATCATAACCGATAAAGGATATCTTAACAGTATAGATACCTTCTGTTATTTTATCAATGGTATATTTGCCATCAATATCAGTAACTGCTCCTAAAGAAGTGCCTTCTAAAGTCACAGTAGCACCAATTAAGGTTTCTGAATTAATTTTATCAGTGAGTGTCCCGGAAATAGATCCCGTTTGAGCACTGATCGAATTTCCGCAAATAGCAGAAAGACAAACGATTGCAATCGTAATAATTAAATTTTTCATATCTTTTAGTTCCATTGCAAAATTCTTTATTAAGTAAAAACTAAAGATTAAGTTAGTTTTAACTTAAGGTTAAGTCGACTTGTTAGTTTAATTTAAAAATACTGGGAAATCAGTATTTTTATAGTCCAAAAAAGGAGTAACATTGTTGATCTCCAATATTAAATACTGCATATACTTAACTGCTTATTAATAATTTGTTAATATTGACAATCTTTCTTTGCATCAATATAGAAATATGACAAACGAATCGATTAAAATTCTTCTTGTTGATGATGAACCAGACATTTTGGAGTTCATGGAGTACAATCTTAAGAAGGAAGGTTACATTGTACTTTTAGCAAAAAATGGAGCCGAGGCCGTTGAAATAGCAAAGCGAGAAGTTCCACAATTAATTATTTTGGATATAATGATGCCGGAAATGGACGGTATTGAAGCTTGTAGACGGATCCGTGAATCAAAGGAGTTAGAGCATATTCTTATTGCATTTTTAACAGCACGAAATGAGGAGTATTCGCAGCTTGCTGGATTTGATGTTGGTGCAGATGATTACATTTCTAAGCCAATTAAACCACGAATTTTAACTTCTAGAATTAAAGCGCTTTTGAGAAGAACTAGCTTTAACCAAGAAACTCCTGCGGTTCAAATCGGTAATATGCGAATTGATCGTGATAGCTACTTGGTTTATAAAAATGATGAGCCCATCTCTTTCCCGAGAAAGGAATTTGAATTGTTGTCCTTACTTACTTCTAAGCCTGGAAGAGTATTTACACGAGAAGATATTCTTTCAAGAGTGTGGGGTTCTGAAATTGTTGTAGGCGATCGAACTATTGATGTGCACATCCGAAAAATTCGTGAGAAATTAGGAGATGATGTCATCAAGACCATAAAGGGAATTGGGTATAAATTCGATATTTAAATCGTTTTCTTTTTCTATTGCTTTGACTATTTAATAGACAGTAGTGAAAGTTTTTTAGTACTTTCGTGGGTCTTCACATGAAAAGTATATCTCCAAAATTATTAACAATACTTGTTGCCGCCTTTTTGTCTGCGCTGCTGGTGGTCGTGGATCTTTTATTGGCCTTTTATTTTAAGATGGATCTGTCGTCTAATTTTTTTGTTGCCTCTTTTTTGGTGATGTTTTTAATCAGCTATGTTTTGATTAAGCAATTGCAGAAAAAATATATTAAGGATAATTTGATGCAAATTTATAGGCAGATTTTAAAAATCCGAAATCCAAAGGATGTGATCCGACCTATTGACGAGAATCGTGTGAATGTTTCTAATGAAATTAATAAAGTGCTATATGAATGGAGTAATGAGTCAAAGGAAGAAATTGATAATCTGAAGCAAGTTGAAATTTATCGTCGTGAATTTTTAAGTAATGTTTCTCATGAATTAAAAACACCTGTCTTTTCCGTGCAAGGTTACATTCATACTTTGTTAGACGGAGGTATTGAGGATACTGATGTGAACATTCACTACCTCAATAAAGCGAGCAAGGGCATCGAC
>CAIXTT010000010.1 GCA_903922455.1 uncultured Bacteroidota bacterium
AGGTGGGATGGTACCTTCACAAGGTTTATTAGACATTGGCGAATCACCAGGTTGGAATGGAAGATCTTTTGACGGAAAAATTGATGAAGTTCGCTTTTGGAATTATGGACGCTCACAAAGTGAAATTACGAGTACCATTTGTTCTTCATTGACGGGTACAGAGCCAGGGCTAGTAGGTTATTGGAAATTGGATGCCACCACAGGAACTACTGCCGTGATTAATTCAGCAGCAGGTGGAAATAACGGCCTAATTATTAACGCTTCGATTGCTAGTGTTTGGATTTCTGGCGATTATACATGTACATTAAGTAGTCCTGACGTAGGTGCGTCAACGTTAGTTTCTCCCGTTTCAAATTTTAACTTAACGAATGCAGAACAAGTGAGTGTTGCCATCAACAATTACAGCACCAACCCTATTAGCGGTTTTCCAGTAAGTTATAAGATTGGAAATAATCCTGCGGTTACCGAAACGGTTTCCTCTCCAGTACCTCCTTTTGGCTCTTACACGTATACCTTTACACAAACTGCCGATCTTTCCACTTATCAAAATTACTCTGTAAAAACGTATACTGGATTGGTGGGTGATGTTACACCAGCCAATGATACCATCGTTAAAACAGTAAGCAACTTCGCAGCAGGAACTAATTTCGGAATTAATTTTGATGGAGTAGATGATAAAATAATAATTACCAATGCGCCTGCATTAAATCCAACCACTGCTATGACTGTAGAAGCTTGGATAAATGCAACCACTTGGGAAAACAATATTTCGGGTGGTTCCATTTTAGCAAAAGATGTTGATGCTCCCAACCGTGGTTATGTTTTACGTTGTGGAAATAATGGAAGTATCGAATTTATGATTTCGGATAATGGCTCTTGGAAATCAGCATCGTCAGCATCGGTGATGTTGACGGGAAGATGGTATCATATTGCTGGAGTATTTGATGGAGGCAATGTATTATTATACATCAACGGTGAGTTAATTGCACGCACACCTGCCAATTCAATCTCTCCTTCTCCTGTAGATTTAATCATTGGAGATAATCCTACTTGGAGCGGAAGATCGTTCAATGGAGCCATTGATGAAATTCGAATTTGGAATATTGCTCGTTCGCAAAACGATATCATCACCAACATTTCGACTTCTTTTACAGGTTCAGAGTCTGGTTTAGCAACTTATTATAAAATGGATGAAGGCTTAGGAAACTCAACTATCAACGATGCAACATTAAATGGAAATAACGGAACGCTCACCAATTTTGTTTTACAAAATGCTTGGGTAAGTGGTTATGAGAAAATCATGAATGATGTAACCGTGATTGGAATAGAATCTCCAAATAACATCATTGCATTTACCGGTGCAAGTCGATTAAAAGCGAAAATAAAAAATACGGGTTTCAATGCACTTTCAACGATACCCGTTTCGTATTCCATCAACAATGGTCCGGTATTCACGGATACCATCACATCTACGTTACAGCCGAATGAGACGTACACGCTGAACTTTAACAAGGTGGAAGATTTATCAGCAATAACAACTGCAAATTATTCAGTATCCACTTTACTTACTAACGATGCGGACCTCCGAAACGACAATTCCGTTTCGACGTTTACGAAACCCGCTAATGGAAATGTTTTAGTTGCAGCCACCGGTTTACAGCATGATTTTGCAGGCAATGGACAGACCAAATTCGTAGAGGTAATCTTCCCTGAAGGACCTGAGAAATGGAGTCAGATCATCATGCACATCTCGGTAAATTGTCCAACTACTGGTTGTGACCCATGGGATCAAGCAGGAAAAATATCTTTATTCAAAGATGGAGCCGAGTATGAACTGGGACGATTTGTTACTCCTTATGGAAAAGCGTGTGGACCTTGGAATGTTGATGTGACCGATTTTAAATCATTGCTTGTAGGAAAGCAAAAACTTCAAACCTTCATTCAAGTTTGGGGACCATCGGGTTGGTTGCTTAATGTGACTTTTGAATTCATCGCTTCTAACACTGCCAATCCATTTAATAAAATTACACCATTATGGAGTTCAGATTATCATATCTATGGTGATACGGGTATTCCATATACTCTTCCAAACTTTACGGTTCCGATTGACCCAAAAAGTAATTCAGTAGCTACACGCATGACAATTTCTGGTCACGGACAAGGCAACACGAATAACGCGGCAGAATTTAGTCAGATGACCCATCAGTTAAATATTAATGGTACTGCTACTTTCCCACACTTCCTATGGAAATCAAATTGTGGATCTAATCTTTGCGCAAATCAGAGTGGCACATGGACATTAAGTCGTGCGGGATGGTGTCCAGGTCAAGAAGTAATTCCAATCATTAATAACATCACCGGAAATGTTACACCCGGATCGAATGCAACCATTGCATATACACTTCAACCTTATACCAACTTATTAAATACGGGATACAATGGAGGAAGCCATACTGAACCCTATTACCGAATCCATTCTTATCTCGTACAAAGTAGTGATTCAGCACAGGGCTTTATGGATTATTCAGATGCAAGTGCAACAAAAATTACGGCTCCCATTGGTGCACCTACTTTGAGTGCTGCAGAAATTGTAAAAGCGATGGTTAGAAATACAGGATCTGTTCCATTGACAAATCCTCGCTTTAGTTATTTCCAGAATGGTGTGCGAATGGTGACGGATACATTGTTCATCACATTAAATCCAGGAGATAGTGTGGAACATACATTCTCACAAACAGCGGACATGTCTGTACAAAATGATTATACATTACATGCATTAATTACTTCCCCTGAAGATGCAAATGCATCAAACGATGTTGCTACCAAAACCATTTTTCAAATTACAAGTATTGAAGAAAACAAAAATGAAATTGGATTACAGGTGATGCCAAATCCGAGTACTGGTAAATTCAACATTTCTGTTTCTGGAGTAAGTGGCAAAATAAAAATTGAAGTATACGACATCCAAGGAAAAGGTTTTTATCAAAAAGAAGATATGGCCATCGGTGTTCAATATCAAAGTGAAATTGACCTTACCAATTCACCGAAGCAGATGTATTTCATTCGTGTCATTAATGAGAAAGGAACACGTGTTGAAAAAATTGGAATTCAGTAAATCTTGATTCATTTAAATATGTCAAACCCTCGACATCAAAGTCGGGGGTTTCTTATTCGTGTAAGTCTGCATGCAAAATCTCTCTTTTTCGTCACAAATCAGATCCATACTACTAAGAAAAACGAGGGCAAAAAAGGGCAAAACCGCCGCTTAAACGATGCGCTATCAACATATTACTTAATTTAAAATATGAGAGATGGCTAACGGAAAAAATTCACGAACTTTGTAGTACATCCCTAAACAAAATGAAAAAAAACTTTAACCACGTACTGACAATAATTGCGGTTCTCTTTGGAAGCCATCAACTCAATGCACAAACTTATAATTATGTTCCAGATTCCACCTTTGATGGAAACGGATTGAAAAGTTTTATTTTCTTCAATAATATTGATCGTATGTACGGTTGCGATTTACAAGCCGATGAAAAAGTTGTGATGGCGGGAATAAGTAAAAATCCCTCCTCAGGATCTTATCAACTTTGTGCAGTTCGATTAGATACTGACGGAGCTTTTGATATTACTTTTAGTGGAGATGGTATAGAATTTATTTCTATGGGCGCTCTTAATTCTGTTAATGGTCTTACGCCGAAAATAAAAGTAGCATCCAACGGAAAAATTGTAATAGCTTGCACTGGTTCTGGATCAGGAGGACAAGATTTTTTTATATGCATGCTAGATACTAATGGTGCATTAGATCCATCATTTAATGTTAACGGAACATTATTCGTTGATCTGTTAGGAACAGGAAGTCAAGCGGACATTGTGCACTCATTGGATATTGATGCGAACGGAAATATTTATGTTATAGGCACTACAAATACTGCAGGAGCTCCTGTCAATAGTGACTTTGCCATCATCAAAGTGAATCCGAGTGGACAACTTGTAACTACATTTAGTGGAGATGGTAAACTTATACTAGACCCAACGGGTACTGCTGATCAAGGCAAAGGCATCAAGATACAAGCAGATGGAAAAATTATTATTGGAGGGACTTCTGGCAGCAATATGATGATTGCACGTCTTGATTCTGCTGGAACATTAGACAATACATTTAACAGCGTTGGTTATGCTACAATCACCTTCCAACTGGCATCCGACATGGGAGCATTAACTTTAGATCAGAACGAAAGAATTGTTATAGCCGGAAAACTTTTAACTAGCAATAGCAATATAGCTACCGCACGTTATCAAAGCAATGGAACATTCGATCCTAACTATGGATTTAATGGAAAGTACGTTTACAATATAGGTGGATTTGCAAATCACGTGAATGACATTCATATTCAATCAGACAATAAAATAGTGCTTGCTGGTTATGCAAACGATTCCATCAGCATTAGCAAATTTATAGTGTCAAGAATAGACACAGCAGGCAGTATTGACATTACATTTGGTGGATTAGGTTTTGCAAAACAACCGATCATTTCAGGAAATGCGAATGAAATATGCAATGGAATGGCGGTGATGGCAGATGGCAGAATTATTTTAACCGGAACTACCGTCTATGCTGCAAATACTGATGAAGAAGTTGCAGCCTGTCGATTAAAACCTGTATTAGTAACTGCATTAAATGAAATTGGAGAGAAAAATATTATCAATGCATTTCCAAATCCATTTTCTAATGAAATTCGAATTCTGAGTAAAGAAAAGGGGATAGCGAGTCTAGTGGATCTATGTGGTAAAACCATCCAAACATTCCCAATATTAATTGGCATCAACAATATCAATACTTCTGAAATTCCAACGGGCATGTACTTCATTCAATTGGATGGAAAGCGTGCAGTAAAAGTGATAAAACAATAAAGAGAGCATTATCCATATCGGTTTTTTCGAAAGAAAATAATACGAATCGCTTAATGACAAAATAAGAACGAATACATTACTTCTTCTTTATAAAATTTAAGAAGTAACTATTAAATGAAAAGATGAACGTAAATACAAAGATCTCATTTACACAAAATACAAAGAGTACTTTATCTGAAGTTAATTTCAATGAACTAGATTTTGGAAGACACATGTCGGATCACATGCTACTTGTTCGCTATAAAAACGAGGCATGGCATGAACCCAGCATTGTGCCTTTTGGTCCTATTCCCATGATGCCTACCATTTTGGCATTGCATTATGGACAAAGTGTTTTTGAAGGAATGAAAGCTTTCAAAATGGCAGATGGAAAAATTTCAATCTTTCGAATTAAAAAACATTTTGATCGATTACAACGTACTTTAGCTCGGATGTGTATGCCTCCACTTTCCTTCGAGTTATTTGAAGAAAGTATTAAAGCATTGGTTGAAGTTGATAAAGGTTGGGTACCTGAACAAGACGGCAGTTCACTTTATATTCGTCCGCTCATCTATGCAACAGAAGAAAAATTTGGTGTAAAAATATCAGAAGAATATTTAATGATCATCATGACGGGACCCGTTCCTCCTTTTTATCCAAAGCCATTACGTGTAAAGATAGAAGATCGATATGGTCGTGCTTCCATTGGCGGAACGGGTGCAGCTAAATGTGCTGGAAATTATGGAGGTTCATTCTTTGCGACACAACTTGCTAGAGAAAGTGGATTTGATCAAGTTCTTTGGACGGACCTCAGCGAAGATTTAAATATTGAAGAGTCGGGCACCATGAATGTTTTCTTTTTGATAGATGGGAAACTCGTCACCCCTCCACTTTCCGAAACAATTTTAGAAGGTGTGACGCGCGACTCTGTCATCATTATGGCTCGCGAAATGGGAATCATTGTAGAAGAAAGAAAAATCAGTGCTAAAGAAATTTTAGCGGCCCACGAAAGTGGATTATTGCAAGAATCTTTTGGAGCAGGTACCGCTGCTGTAACTGCGCCCATTTGTGCTATCGGACTCAAAGAAAAAACGATTGATCTTCCCCCTTACGATAGCAACAGTGTTTGCATGAAATTACAACAGTTGTTAACTGCGATGCGCCATGGAGCTCTTCCGGATAAGTTTGGATGGAATACGGTGGTGGGATAAAAAATCTCAATTCGAAAAATCGTAAAACACGCTCTTTCCATCAAACACGACTGCATTTTTACTCCATATTTCGATTCCATTTCGAGATTTTACAACTATAAAATAGGATCCAACAATCGGATAGGATGGGATAATAGCAAATCCATTTCGATACCATACTACTTGAGTGGATTGTACCAAAGCATACGGACTTACTGCTGCATGCAAGGCTACAGTTATTGAATCGCTAGCCTCTGGATTGGGATGTAAGCCATTATTAAAAAGTGTAGAAACCATCGCACCGCCGCCTTGATAATACCCCTCTAATAATATTTTTAATTGAAAACCACCCATACCACATCCTTCATCAATAATTAGGTTGCAATTATCATCAATACTATTAAAACAATTTTCATTTGCATTGGGATGAATATAATTAAAGGTGTCGTTACAATCTCTCGTATTGGAAACATATCCTATGGGTTGAAAACAATATAACGAATCAACGCTTTCATTTCCGAATCCATCTCCATCGGCATCCGCGTACCAATTTACTTTTGGATCAGTATTGACAGTAATAATTACTGGCGCACTATTCACTGTGCATGCATTGCTGCTTGTTACGCTTACTAGATAAGAGCCTGCATTCTTTACATAAATACTTTGAGAAGTAGCTCCTGAGCTCCACAAATAAGAAGTATAAGCATCTGGAAAACGAATGTTAGAAATGGTAATAGATGCTGCGTTACCTTGGTTGTTGGTAGTATTCATTCGAAAACAAAAATTTTGACCATTTAAAACAGGAATGCTAGCCATACCATTTTGGTTGATGGGACCACCAGAACCATAAGTAAAATTAGGTAGCGAAGATGGTGTACCATTGATGCTGATTTCGGGGAAATCATTTTGAGGTCCATCCACGCTGGTGTACGACCAATTAAATTCCAGTGGGCCATCGCCATTCATGGCATGACAAAAATCGATATAGGATGAAGGTAAGCCGACAGCGTTCGTGTTGCTTGACGTTATCGAAATAGAACTTGGAACATTATTGCTATTTACACTTCCACTATCATTGACGCTGTGGACGATGCTCCAATTGTCGATATCAAATAATTCGGAGAAACCAAAAACTGGATTTGTTTTTAAACCAGCATCTAGCTTTAATGAATCTCCATTACAAATAGTTATTGTGCCGCGTGGCGTCACCTGCACTGTATTTATTGAAACTGGATTACTCACAGCCCAACAATTAAAATAATCTTTAACAGAAACAGAATATGTTCCCGCACCATTAACGGTAATGGTGGAAGTAGTAACTCCAGATGGATTCCACAAATAAGTATTTACATCTACCCTTTGAGGAGAATTTACAAAGGAACCATTCGCTAAATTATTACTAGCATTCAACACAGTCGCACCACTTGTTTCATTGAACTTAAAATAGCTTAACAAGCCCGTTGAATTTGATGCTACAGGATTTACCATTCCCATTCTGACATCTAAATCGGTACGTGCAATATTCCAAACACGCACTTCATCAATATCTCCATCAAAAAAACTGGGCGCTTCGGTTGCTGAATAATTAGGTCGACCAATTTTAAATGTACCGGTATTAGCACTCGCACTTGCTGCGTAATTCATCGAAGCGGTACGATCAAATCCATCCACATAAATTTTACCGATGCCAGGTGGAATTGAATAATCCCAAACTACAGCTACATGATGCCACATTCCGTCATCTACTTCCATAGAGCTGGTCATGCTTCCATTATTAAATCCAGAAAATGTTGGTTGGCCAATATCATTAATAAAAAATGCACGCTCACCCGCTTCCCAACTTGTATTGGAATTATTACTTACAATAATTCCCTCTGAACCGGAAGTTGTTTTAATCCATGCTTCCAAGGTAAAGCTTGCATTATTTAAGTTCGTAACGTTCGTATTCAGATTAATCCATTGGTTAGTTCCGTTCATTGAAATTGCATTATTAAATGCAGATGTTGATAATTCAACGGGCTCAAGCGGGCAATTGATTAAAGACGAATTCGTGACAATATTTACTGAACGATTATTTTCCATCACTTGTGTTGAACAAGTTAATGTATCGATGTAATTCGCCAACACCGTCACCACATAATTTCCTACATTCAATCCAGTAACTTGAGGAGTAGTTGCTCCACAACTCCATTGATAAGTATATTGTGGTGTTGCACCATGTACCACTACGGGTTGCGCCAATAAATTTTTTATGATTAATCCATCACTCTGACTAATCATCACAGCAGGGACAGTAACTCCTAACGTATTATTTCCTCCTAAAACAAACGGTGCTCCAGGTGCATTATTCACAATGATTACACCTAGCGCTCCAGCATTTTGTGCATTCAACACTTTCGATTCAAAAGAACAAACACCTCTGTCGATAACTGCAATTTTTCCAGCGAAAGTATTGGGCGCATATGCAGCACATCCTAAATCAGGATTCGATACATACTTTAAATTTCCAGAAAGTGCCATGATGTAAATATCGGCACCGAACAATGCGGGGGCATAAATAAAATTGTAATTCGTAGTGCTTGAAATCGACAGCATACGCTGACTTTCCATGATAGAAACCGCCACAGCTCCTCCACTATTACCATTGCAAGAAAACCCACCCGAACAATTTAAGGAATAATTAATTTGACTCTGTGCCGAATAATTGAAAAGCGAAATAATTACTCCAAGCATTACACAGAATTTCACCCACTGAATCTTTATATTCATATCCATATTTATTGTTAACTTATATTATACGATTTTTTAAATTTAAGGTTTCGAAAAATCAAAGAAGACAGAAGGCCCACTGAAAGCAACAGGATTTTTACTCCATGTTTCTATTCCATTTCTATGCTTTACAACAATATAATAAGAGCCCACGGCAGGATAGTATGAGATAGAAGCAAATCCATTTCTGTAAAGTAATACTTGTTGAATATGCACTAATGCGTGAGGAATTGTAGCATTACGTAATTCGATGAATACCGAATCACTTGAATTCGGATCAGGATGCATTCCATTATCGAATAATGTGCTGATCATAAATCCACCCGTTTGATATAATCCTTCAATCAATACCTTTAAATGAAACGCTCCATTTCCACAACCTTCATCAATAATATTATTACAATTATCATCAATTGTATTCACACAAAATTCGGATGCAATGGGATTAATTGTAGCTACGGAATCATTACAATCATTACTATTCGATACATAACCATTAAATGAAATACAAGCTGCAGAATCAATAGTAGAATTTCCAAAACCATCTCCGTCGAAATCATTATAATAAGTAATTGGCAAAATACATGTTCCATTATTCTGTGTTGCCAAAGAACTATAATTACAAGCCAACGGATTCATGCATCCTGGAACATCAAAAATTCCATCATTAGGTGTATTAATAAAATAGGTTTCTGCTTTTACAAAAACATCTGTTGCTACTTCCTGTGCGATTTTACGTCCGGGAATATCATCAAATGGAGGATGAATTCCGCCCCAGATACGCGACAAAGAACTTTCATCGGCTGCATCCTGATACGTGGCCCATTGGAGATCGATGTCAGTGCTTGGACCATTTTCAAATAACAAGTAAGCGTTTTGTGCGCAATGAAACACTCCCATTCCACCCGGAAAATATTTAGTACCGGTAAAATCAGTGAGTAATTCTGCAGCTGCTCTTGAGTAAGTGGAGTGACCAGAAAGATAACCGGGGAAGGGTGGTGAAGCAAACGAAGCGCGTTGATACGGATGCCATTTTTCGGCTAGCGTCCAATCCACACCTGCTACATCGGTATCTACATTATTGATAGCATCATGCCCTTTCCAAGCTTTCAACTTAATTTTTCCTACATTGGTAGAACCATTTGCTAGTAAATCACCGGGGTGTATCACTTCAATGTATCCGGGCACAAGTGGCAATCCTGCCGGATGGAAATTTGAATCGAGCGGATTGGAACTTTGTCCCAAATCGGCCATAGCACGAATAGCTGAAATAGGACGAGAGGTATCATACCAGCCTTTAATTCCCCAAATAGAAATGGCGACGTCATGCATCGCACCACCTAATGCAAAATAACCTTTCACGCTCCATTCCAAATCATCTAATGGAGTACCAGCGCCTTTATATTGTTTTGTTTCTAATGGATGGTCGGATACGTAATTAAAAATACTATACCAGTGTCCGGGTGGTGTTTCCGAATTCGGACCATCAGCCCAGAATTCTGAAAGCACACGCGCAAAATCACCACGCTTCACTAAATTAGTAACATAAGGTAAGCCGGTCACCGGATTCAAAGTATGGCCGACGTTTGTTGTACCTCCATTTAAAAAATTATAAAAATTCGGATAGTCGGTAACGTTAGCAGGTAACACATTTCTGTTTCCCTGCGTTTTTGGAGAAATATCCCACATCGTGGTATCGGCAGGATCTAAATGAGAAGACCATACTGCCACCATCGCATGCCCCCATTGAAATTGAGAGGAGGTTCCACTTCCATCCATTTGCAAAATGGGTGGAGCTCCGGGATCATGATACACTTTATAATTAAATCCGTTTCGTTGGTTCACGGTTAAATCGGCCGTTGACAAAGCAAAGGGAACCACCTTACCCCACTCCGGGCTCAATGCCGGCGGAGTAGCACCGGGAATAGCATTTCCACTTTGATCAATAAAAAGATCCAGTGTGAGCGGTTGCCATCGATTCAGATTTGTCATGTTTGGATTTCCAGGAAGATCAACGATCATGGGTGGATTTACCGGCGCATAACTCGTATTCGCATAACTTCCTTGCTCGTTGGATCCATCCTGCAAACCAAAAGCGATGTACTTCGCTGCAATATAATTTCCGAGTGCGCGTGCGTCACCGTTCGTATAATTTGTATCCGTAAAATTTTTATCGTAACCCAATGAATCCATCTCTACATTATAGGCTGTCAACAACAGCGCAGCTTGCGGTGAATTAGTAAAACGATGTTTCAGTAAACGATAAGAAGCATAGGAGATGGCTTTACGACGATCTTGTGCAATATTGGTAGAAGCGGGAATACCCGTGAATGCGCAAGTGAAAGTGCCCACCGTTTTTCCAAGCAAGAATTCAATAGAATTATTATCATAGGCTGCCCATGCATCCCACATGGCTGACGAATGATGAAATAAATTTCGAGCATGGACTGTTGGTCGCGCAAAATCTCTTCTAATAGATGCCAACAATAATTCGTTCCATTGCCTTGCAATATTATCGTTCAAATCAACTGTAGGATAAGTCACATTGGGTGCACAATTAGGATCTGGGTTGGTAGGACAAGGATCGCAGCCATCGGCTAATCCATCTCCATCATAATCGGCGTTTATGGGAGCGAGCTCACAACTGTCATTCATAAATACGCCATAGCTATTACAAAAGCCCGTTACAAAATCCTGCAATCCATCATTATTGATATCCAGCCATGCAAAGTCATATACATTTTTTGCCCATGGTAACGTTGTTGTTCCGTACACATTCACCATGGTTCCGTTATCATTTCGATAAATTGCCATACGCCGACCGCTTGCGCAAGGGGGAATGTCCACATCCACGTCGGCTATACCAACATCCATATCTCCATCCAAATCCAAATCGGCCACATGAACATTTCCGCCGAATCCATTTGTTGTACTAAAATTTAAATTCGTTTTTACTACCGTTAAACTCGAATCGGGAATAATCGTAGTTACCCGTAAAATGTAATCGCTACCATCATCCACCACAAAAAAATCTTTTTTGCCATCCAAGTTAAAATCGGCTATATCGAACATATAAGGAGAGCTTGTAGGAACCAGGTTTTGCCACTTGGTGAATGTTCCGGCTCCATTATTAAAAAGAACAATTACACCGCGCGCATTCCACGGAGCAACGTTATAAAGCGTAGAATTTTTTATAATATCGTTATCGCCGTCATTATCGATATCTACTATTTGACATGCGGTGCCAAAAGCAGAGTTTCGCAAAGTTCCTAAGCGCGCTGTACTTTCATTGGTAAAAAATCCAGTTCCATTATTAATTAAAAGATAATCTTTGGCAATGCCGCCAGATCCGCTAGCTCGATAATTCACGAAATAAATATCCAATGCGCCATCGCCGGTAACATCCCCAGCCCACACTGCACAAAACCGAACTGGATCTTCTGAAAGGACCGGAAGACGCAAACTTGTTTCTTCCATAAACCCTAACCAATTTCCAAGTATGTCATTTCCTCTATTTCTAAAATATTGTGGTTGTTGTAAAAATGTATTTGCGATAATCACATCCTTCCAGTTATCCCCGTCAAAATCACCTACGAATACATCGCGCGCAAAACTTATTGAATCGATAAATTGAGGAGCATGTAACAACGTTTGATCCGTCAATATTCCATTCACATTCATCAACAAGAGTGTCGACTTTCCGGGCTGTGAAGGACTAGAAAACGGTTGCTTCCGTACTACGATCAGATCTTGTTTGCCGTCGTTGTTAAAATCTGCTGTCCACATGTCCTTTTCTTCCGGATCGCTATTCGCTACGGAGGAAACCAACAAGCGCGTAGAAGTAGCATCCTGCCAATTGAACCATTGAGCTGAGCAAAAATTTTGGGTAGATGAAAGCAATGAAAAAACAAAAATCAGTGTTAGCGCAATCAGTTTAAAAGAGGAACACTTGGTAGTTATTACATTATCCTTTTGAGCAATGTAGAATTTAAGCATATGAAGTTTAATTAGAGACGCGGTCTATTTTCAAAGTTATGAATATATCTGATATCTACAATACTTTAAACCGCTTGTTTTATACGTTTCACGAACAAAAAAAGAATGAAAATCCTAATAAAACGCAGAAAAATGCTAAAACACCTTCATTTTTCGCTTTAAAAGGTATCGCATCAGTTGCCACCCTAAGACCGATCCGATACAATTGGCGATGAAATCAACATAATCGCAGGTTCTGTTAGAAAGAACATATCCTTGATATAATTCAATCAACCCACCATAAATTATCCCGCCAATTAAAGGAATACTAAATTGATTTCTCAACCATAGGTTGCCGGATGGCATCTTGCTAAAACCGTTCGTAAAAAGAATTACGAATATCGCATAGAAAATAAAATGCGCAATTTTATCTGGAGCCAACAAATCGAAAATGTCCGGTATATGAAGAGCCGGCGGCGTAATCGTGCTAAGTACTAAAATCAATAAAGCCCAGCAGATGCCGGGCCAATTGAAATGGAAGAATCTTAGATTCGTTGTATCAACCACCTATCAAAGATGAATAGGTGTCGGCACTTAGCAAATGGGATAGTTGAGAACTATCTGCAATTTTTACTTTAACCATCCATCCTTCGTTGTAAGGGTCTTTATTTACTAATTCAGGTGCGCCTTCTAGTTTTGAATTCAGTTCAAGCACTTCACCAGTTACGGGCATAAACAAATCAGAAACTGTTTTAACCGCTTCTACGGTTCCAAAGACTTCATCCTTCTCAACGGTTTCTCCTACGGTTTCAATTTCGATATAAACGATATCACCCAATTCACTTTGTGCGAAATCGGTAATGCCAATGGTGGCAACATCACCCTCCACGCGAATCCACTCGTGGTCTTTGGTATATTTTAGTTCTGATGGAATATTCATAATGCTATTTTGGACAAAAATAATATTATTTTCGATTACTGGGATAAGGAAAAGCGAACTTCAATACCCGTTAACACATTTGAGGTCGGAAATGACGTTGAAATGACCGGTGTGTTTATAGTTTGCTCGTAGAACAATCGCAAATTTAGTCTCTCGTTAACAGTATAATCAGCAGCTCCTTTAATAGAATAAACATTTAATCCGGCGGTTGGTTGATTGACACCTTCCAACAATCGACGAATCACAGTAATATTACGTCGAGCCGAAAAATCAGCGGTGAGGTTCAAACTATTTCCAGCCACTTTCTTTTTCCCGCCAAGACCAAAAGGCAAACGGAACTTGGGCATGCGATAACCGAATCCTAAAACAATTTCATTGCCCTTTACTTCGGTGATTTGGACGCCAGCATAAGTTAACGATACATTTCGGTCGCGTCGGAACTCAGCACGAGTTTGTATATTATTTTTCCACGTAACATCCACTCCTATCAACGGACCAAATTGTTCGCTCATCGAAACCTGAGCGAGCTCACGCTTGGGCACAAAATTACCAGCGATATCTTGCACTGAAGGGAATTCAGAATCTACATAACTTGCATTTCGTTGGTATGAGTTTACATTATAGGTGGCGCGATAACTATGCGTAATATTTACCGATGTAAAAATTTTCTTCAACAATGGCAACTTTCCTAATCCGTCATAAGTGATTCTCCAGTTTGGCAAAGGAATACGAGGAAAAACGTTGAGGTCAATTCCGGTGGGAGACTTGCCTGTATAGGCTGATAAGAAAGCCAAGGCCAACACTTCTTGTTGTGTACCGCTGTATCCATCATTGTAAACAACACCGAATGTATCCGCTGGAGCTAGTCCTATTGAGTTGGGGTTTTGTGATGCTAATCGTTCAGAAAGTATTTTCCGATTTTCATTGAACTTATCAAACGTTGCGCTCTCATAAGTTTTCGGGTCGTCTTTCACAAAAGCGGTTCCCCATCCAATGACGGAGATACTGAAATTTCCGGTTTCAGTAACACCTTGCGATTCAAATCCAGTTCCATTGTATCTAAAGAATTCAGAATTGTTTCTGCTGAATTGACGTGTTGCCGTTAATTCGATTTTCATTCCATCAAAGGGTTCGATGGAAGCACGACCCGAAAAATTTGATGAGTACGTTCGTGTCAACGGATTGTTTAATGTAGAATCCGATGTAATCCAACCTCCACGTACTGCACGCTCACGAATATCTCTTTGCGACCCCACTGTGAAGCCGATTCCCGGAGAGTTATTATTAATGTCCTGACCAAAAACATCTGAGTAATTTACATATCCAGGGAGTGATGTTCCATTGGTTTCACTGTACGTAAATCCAACTGTTTTGAGTCCCATAATCATTCTCGCTACAAATCGAACAGCGTCAGGTGTTGTACGTGGTTTCTTTTCTGCAGGAATTGGAATTTTCGGCTTCAAACTATCTGGAGGTGTCGCAGCAGGATCTGGAGGCTTTACTTTTGGTTTCGGCGGAGTCTTAGGTTTAGGAGAATTCATCTTCTTCAGCCAAGGAACTTTATTATAAAGCGTCGTTAATGTAAAGTTACCGTTGAGTTGCTTTGTATTTGAATTCTGAATGGTATTTCCTGTTCGCGGATCTGTTGTGAAGAGTCCCTCTGTGTTTCGTAAATATTGCCCTGCTGTCCAACTGTAGTTAAACCCGTATCGAGCATTTAATGAAATCCAATTTGTAAATGGAAACTTATTAAACGGCACTTGATAACTTACATTTCCTGTTTGCTGATAGTTTTTATTTCTTCCAAGCAAGAAATTTTTTCCAAAAATATTGCTCCGAATCGAATCCCGATCATCCTTCGAATCAATTCTTCCTTCAGGCTCATCCACCACAGAGAAATTATTTGCGTTGAAATCAATTTTAATACTTCGAGTAAGATCTAATTTGAAATCATACAATCGACGCATCTCAAAATTTTTGTTGAAGAAAGTATCGCGAATAATGTCATTGTAACCCGTATTATTTCTAAATAATTTTTCACCATACATCCTTGACACATCGGCTCGGAAATTTAAACTAGTAGGAATTAAATTGAGGTTAATATCCTTAAGCGGCTTGAGGTACTTCGATTTCATGATGGGCGCCTTTTCAAAAGGAGCGATATACTTCGGTGTCGTATTGTAATTATAACCAACAGCACCTCGATGTGTTTTTACTACATCGTACTCAATATTAATATCGCGATGAAATACTTCATCATATCCATACGTAAAATTGAAATTTTCCACATCGTACACACGTGCCTTTGCACCTGCGTTCCGATTCTTTTTTACATTGGTAAAGTTGATTCCTTTGGTTTGCGTATAATCTTGAGAACGTTTTTTAATTTCTCTCTTCTCCTTCTTACTATCGCCTTCATCCAATGACTTGGTAAATAATACGTCTTGATCTAAAGGATCATAAACTGGATTACGAACTAGTGTACCGTAATTCACATACATGGGAATATCTAAGTTTGCTTTTTGCGGAAGAAATTTTCCAAGGTATATCGAAGAAGTAACATTGAAAGTAGTTTCTGAATTCACGGGACGCTCGCTTACTTTTTGATCCAATGGACCAAAGTTTGCCGACTTATGTTGTCCGGCGACAGTAACATTTCCTATATCTGCTAATTTAGCATTGACGCGACCGTTAGCTGCCCAACCGCCCTTCTTACTAAAGTCAGTGAGTCGAAGTTCGTTGACCCAAACCTCACCGCATTTCTTCTGACCGTCGTCACTTCCTGGAAGGATCGGATTCAACTTTGGATTCCGTAATCCAATCATGATAGATCGAATAGAACTGAGCGATGGATTTCCTCGAACACTAAACGTTCGATTGCTGCCTGATTCTCCTTCGGAATACAGACTTGTTATATTCAATGCGCCACCCGAATTATCTACCGCTTTATTTCGCCGCAACTTCATATCAACAAACTTCTCGAGTTCTAATTCAATATTATTTGCATCTGGCCAGATAGCTTCGGGAGAAGTTGTACCCCAAGGTGTAACACTTAGCGGTACTTCGTATTCATAATAGTTTTCGCTGAAGTCATTACCCATTCGAATAAACACATTCATATCGCCGCTCTTCAATGCATCTGGATCACCAGAACTTTCTGCATGAATAAACATTTTTATTTTTTCATACAATCGCAAATCCAATTCCAAATTCTTAAAAGCTCCTCGTGCATCACCATCTTCCAAATCACAAACTTTCAGTGATAAACTTTGCTCATTCAAACGTTGAAGCGTGGTGGAACCAATATTGATCTCACGTAAAATTCCTGGAGGAATCACATAATTTATGGGAGTACGTTTTCCATTCTCTTCGATGTTTACAACAGAAATATCAAAGGTGGCATTATTTGGATCGGTTCCAATCACATCTCCGACAGAACGTAAATCGTAATTATATTTCCTCCACTCTCCTCTCAAAAGTTCTAACCGAGCAAAACGTAATGTCATCGGCTCATCAAAACTAGTCATGAACATACGGATAAAAGAAATAGTATTAAATCCTTCAATATCACCGATGCGATTAATGTTCGGATTTGTTCCGTTGATTTCACGGATTGGAATTTTAAACTGGTACCATGTTACCTGATCCGATGTTCCATTTGGCAAGTTAACTGTTCGTGATATTTTATCGACAATAAAATTTTGTCCTACTTGCATTTCACCGGGACGCAGCGACACACGATACTGATAATATTGCTCGCTACTTTCTTGATTGAAGTCTTTATTTACGTCAGCAACATCAGGAATGGTGGTGGCAGCGGTTGGATAACTCTCCGGCGATTGCGCATCCGTTGGCGAGTTCCCGTCCGGGTTACTGAATTTTTTATAACGATCTAAAATTCCTAAACTTTGATTATCGTAATCCGTACCGCGGTAATAATGGTAGTTATCGGAAGATGGATCTTGTGCGGCTTCTGCATACGCTTGAGCAGTTACGTTGGCTTGTAAGTCGCTCAAATACGTTTGGAAGAAAGAAGTTTCTAAATTATTTCTGAGTCCATCAAAACCTACGTCTTGATATTG
>CAIXTT010000011.1 GCA_903922455.1 uncultured Bacteroidota bacterium
CACATGCCCTTCTCCAGCTTCAAATGGAATACAAATATCCATTGGTTTTGAAAGATCTACTTGGTAAGTACTATTCTTATGCGTTACTGAAATTTTCATAGTTTAGATGACAAATAATTCAGAAGTAATTTTATCAGCGAATAACAATCCATCTTGACTTAATCGAAGTTGATTTGCATCACGAATCAGCCAACGTTTTTCAACGAATGGCTGAGCGGCTTCCAATAATTGACCTGCGATACCATCTCCATAGTCTGTTCGCAGGGCGCTCAAACTAATTCCTTTTCGCATACGCAAAGATGTTAAAATGAATTCATGAAACTTCGCTTTATGTGTTAAAATTTCCACTTCATATTCACGTTCTCCTCTTTGTAAGGCAGCCACATACGCGCCATTGCTCTTCACATTCCAGCTTCGTTTCTCTCCATCATAAGAGTGGGCAGAAGGACCAATTCCCAAGTACGGAGTTCCTTCCCAGTATGCACGATTGTGCTTCGATTCAAAACCTGGTTTGCTAAAATTCGAAATTTCATACCATGGAAATCCCAAATGCTCTGCTTCGGTAAGTAAATATTCATACTGTTGTGCTGCCTTTTCATCGTCGGGTACTTCGATCAATCCTTTTACAATTTGCCAACTCAAGGCCGTTTTTGATTCCACCGTTAATCCATAACAGGAGAGATGATTGATAGGAAGCGAAAATGCGGTTTCTACATTTTTGATCCAATGGTGCAATTCTAAATTAGGCCAGCCAAAAATTAAATCAATTGAAATATTTTCGAAACCCATGTCGGCAGCGTTAGGAATACACGACAAGGCTTGCTCCTTATTATGTGC
The DNA here is from genome assembly GCA_903922455.1 of uncultured Bacteroidota bacterium. Classification (GTDB taxonomy): domain Bacteria; phylum Bacteroidota; class Bacteroidia; order AKYH767-A; family OLB10; genus JAJTFW01. The sequence continues at coordinate 838 of CAIXTT010000011.1, forward strand.
ACGATTCATACTCAATAAATCTTCTTCGCGAAACGATTGCACACCCACACTCAAGCGATTGATGGGCGATTGCTTTAATAACTTTAAATACGCTTTTGTCAAATCATCGGGATTCGCTTCCATCGTAATTTCGGCTTGTGCATCCACAGTAAACAATGAATACATCTCTTCAAAAAAACGCATCAACTCCTCATAAGAAAGTAGTGACGGTGTACCTCCACCAAAATAAATGGTTCTTACTTCTTGTCCTTGCAATTCGGATGCCCTTCGCTTCAATTCCATCAACATGGCATCTAACAAATCCTCTCTCCCTCGTTGAGACGTAGAGAAATGAAAATCGCAATAGTGACATGCTTGTTTACAGAATGGGATATGCAAATAAATTCCTGCCATGATGGTACAAAGAACGCAAAAAGAAATTATACAGACTATACCTATAAATTGCTAATGGCAATAGTTTGTTGCCAACTATTAATTTAATGGTTGATATTGATTAGCCCTCCTCCCATAAAATTGGATTTCATCCAATTTTATGGGAGGAGGGCTCTATTCAGGGGAGAACATTTGTAACCTCGCCATAAATGGCGAGGTACTTCTATATAAGGGAAGATTAATTATAGCGTCGACTTTAATGGAATGGTTACAGTATTGATATTATCTCTCCTCCTGTGAATTGGAATTTGCATTTTGGAAAAAAAATAAATCTATTAATGTGTAACAATAACTTTTAAGGTATTAATTGATTTCTCAGAACGAATCTGCAATAAATACAATCCTTCTGCAAAACCATCTACCTGCAATCCGAAACTTTTACCATTTACATTTTTCTCCATTGCGATCACATGACCATTCATATTACAGAGTGAAATTTGAGCGTTTTGCAATTCTTCTTTTGAAACAATGTTCAAGAAATCACGTGAGGGATTTGGATACAGAGAAAATCCATGTTGCTCCACTTGTTCATCTAATCCAACATTTGTTCGAATCAATTGCACAAAAAAGGCGGTACCTGTACCGGCAACACCCGACAAATTATATACGCCAGGTCCTGTATCAAAATCACCAGTACCCGTAAATTGTCCAGCGTGGTAAAATCTATTTTGGACGATATCCAGTGTAGGTCCACGGTAACCATTCACAAAGCCAAATACTTTTGTTCCCCAAGCAAATCCGCCTGCACTATTCAACGCGCAGAGATAATCCGATCGACCACCTGCTCCACCAACGGAATTCAAGATCATTGAATCGATAGGATGCGGATTGATATCGATACTTCCAGAAAATGAGCCTTTGAAAAAAACATTGCCCTGCGCATCGTTTACGATGGCGGTTGCGAAATCGATATTGCTATTTCCAAATATTCTGGTCCATTGATAAACACCCGTAGAATTAAATTTAGTAAGAAAAATATCTTGAGAATTCGAGCTAGAAGTTAACGTATCAACAGCAACAGCATCGGGATTAAAATCGACTTGGCGATTAAAATCACCAATTATAAAAATATTTCCAGTGGCATCTAAATTCAAATAGCTGGCCGTAATATTTCCACTCGCTGTCGTCGACAAAAATGGTTTTGCAAAAACAAAACTACCCGCCGCGTCCCATTTAAAAACAAAAGATCCTACCGTAGAGGAATTAGCCGTTAAATTAAAAACATTTACTCCGGGATCAAAATCAACAGTGCCAACAAATGATCCGCAGGCATAAATATTATTATTTACATCTACATCAATTCCTGTAATTGCATCTCCAAAATTAGCTCCTATTTTCTTAGACCAAACATAATTTCCTAGATTATTTAATTTCAACAAAAAGCCATCTACATTACCGCTACTCACCAAATTTTGAACATTGGCAGAAGGATCAGTATCGATTGAATCACGAAAAGTTCCAGCTACAATTAAGTTTCCTAAGTTATCACTTCGCAACATCATTGGGTAATCAGTATTCACACCTCCTATATGTTGGGACCAAATATAACTTCCCATCGAATCTAGTTTCGCTAAGAACATATCTTCAATGCCATAACTTGTTAATGAATTTGACAAATTTGGATCTGGATTCGCATCGATCGTTTGCTGAAATTGCCCGAGAAGAATGGGATTCCCGCTATTATCAACCACCAACCCAACAGGCCCTTCAGTGGACGTGCCGGCAAAAGATTTAATCCATATCAGGTTCCCTTGAATATTGAATTTAGCAATGAAAATATCATATGCACCTGTGGATGCTACCCAAGTAGTTCCAGGTCCTGGATCAAAGTCAATCGTATCTTGAAAAGTACCTGCTAAAAATACATTTCCAAAATTATCGTGAGCAATACTAATTCCCACGGC
>CAIXTT010000012.1 GCA_903922455.1 uncultured Bacteroidota bacterium
ACATGATCCACTACGGTACGGCGTTTATAACGCTTAACAAGGTTTTCACTTCGAAGGATTGACATAGGGCAAAATTAGTGAATTATAGGGAATAGTGTATTCAAAAATGTAATTGTTAAAAATTACAATAGGGTGCTGTGCTAAGATTAATTTTTCACACAGAAAGCTTCGCTGCGCTAAATTTTCTCGCAACCCTCGGCAAGCTCAGGTTAAAAAGGCGCAAAGCCGCTAAGGCTGCGCTTCGATAAATTTTCTTTCTAAGGCGCTAAGTCACTAAGGCTGCGCTTCGATAAATTTTCTTTCTAAGGGGTTAAGTCTGCGCTATGCTAAGCTCTTGTCCAAGAAACTTTGCGGCTCTGCGCCTTTGCGAGAAATTTTCCGTTCTAGGTGCTAAGTCTGCACTATGCTAAGTTTACTTCTAAGAAACAAATATGTCAATTTACACTGATTAGTATTTAGAAAGTCAACTGAAAGCTGCCTCGAATTCCAAACTTAGAGATATTGGGATTTTCCAAATAGCTCAATCGCCAAAGGAAATCGACACGCAGAATTTTAAAGATATTCTCTACGCCTACTCCGGCTTCTACATATGGTTTTTTGTTCAGTGAATAAAACAAACTTTGATTCGCTTGCAAATTAAGATTGGAAGGTTGCAACTCTCCCCACACTGCTTTCACTTGAGCCACTTCTCGCCATTTTAGCTTACGAAGCAATGGAATTTTATCAAGGAAGAATCCATCGAAGTGATGTGTAGCAAATCCACTTAAATAATAATCACTAACGAACTCGAAGAAATTCATCATGTTGAATGCTGCATAATCATAAAAATACGTTTCGTTACCGGGATGAATTTCCAATAATGGATAAGGCACTTTGCCCCATGTTTTACCTGCGCTTAACACCCAATAGGTATATCCAAACGGATTCAACTTTAAACGATCGTCAACACGAATAGAAAGTTTTTGATAATCGAAATCACCTTCTAAAAATCCTTTTATACCCTTCGTATAATTAATTTGGATGGTTGGATGCTCACTTCCTAAACTGATTCGATCCACTTTTCCGGCTACAAATTTTTCACGATAAGCAAATCGCATAAACACACTTAACTGTGTTGTTTGGAAAGTATTTTTCACCAAGTTTTTATCCTCACTCGTGAAATAACTTATATCCAAATTACCAAGTGGATGAAAAGCATTATGTGTTAAAGTAATTTTATTACTAAGACCAGGAAACCACTCGATCTCATACCAAACTTTTTGCAGCCGCGACGTATTTAATTTAGTTGCAGGATTTCGTCTGAACAACGATGACAAAATATTATCATCTTGAAAAGCATTATCACTCTGCCCCAATTGTTCCACATCAAATCGATATTGTATTCCTGTAAACTGTCGGGGCTTGTCGGAAATTTTATACTTTGCCGATCCCATATATTTGAAACGTTCGTCTTTCAAACCATAGGCTAAATATCCTTCTAACTGAATTTTAGTGCTTAGGTCGTCACTCGTTCGCATCCCAATTCGAAAACGATTGCCTTCGATTGGATTCCTACTATACACTGTGTAATAAGGACCCAATTCAATAAGTCCGATGTCTTTATAGCCGGTAAAGAAAAGTGTAATTAATTCAACATACGTTTTAAATGCAGGCAATGTTTTAATCGTATCTACCATGTGGTAAATTTTCTGTTCTCTTTCAGCAAGAGAATCATGACGATGTTGGTCCCAGTAATCGGCTGTTTTACCCAATGCATCTTCATTGAGACGAATTATTTCTGTTCCTTTAAAGATTTCCTCGGGGATCGAATGATTGATTTTGATGTTACGATAGGTTGTTGATTTTCTTCCAATGAAACTCATTTCATCTTGACGTGCTGCAAAATCGAGTACCAACATATCACGACTCAACATCCAAGTAGTATCCACACGCGTGTAATCTTGCACGATTGCCATATCTTCTACCCAGTTAATGTTGGCATCATGCGCGATGCGCATCGAAATATTTTTAATTGCAAACGTGGTATCATGCACCCAAAAATCGCCACTGAAAGTAAGCTCTTGCGGTCGGCGCGGCTTAAACTTCATTTTATAGCACCATTGATTCTCGAGGAATGCGGAGTCCAGTAAATAATAACGATAATACACCAATCCCAAATCCGAAGCGGGGCTAATAAATCCTTTACCAAAAAGTTCAATGAAATTATCGTACACATTTACGCGCTGATACATATCCCCAAGAAACTGAGTGACGGAAGCATTTTCCAATCCAGAAACTTTGCTTGCTTTAATTATTTCTTGCTTGCTACTCGGACTACTTCTATAATAAATATCGGATATCGTTTCACTAATAAAAAAGGGAAGGAACGGTTTGCTATTCGTTTCTGTACTATCAATATTATCCCAAACAAAAGCAAAAGGTTTGAGTAATTTATTTTTTTTCATTTTATCACTGATGTTCGTTAAATCGAACTCCAGCTTATTATACACTTCATATTGGTATGAATTCAGATTTGTATGATCATTTTCAAACTTACGTTTGATGATCTCGCGAAAAATGATGTTGGCTGGATTCTCACCTGCCTTAATCACTACTTCTTGTAATTCCATCTTACTTGCCTTCATCACCATATTGATGACTTGATCCTGTCCTTTCTTTACACGCATCTTCACAGGTTGAAAACCTATCAGCGTACACATTATTGAATCTCCTGGTGTATCTGTCGATAAAAAAAACTTTCCATCCATATCCGTATTTACACCTATGGTTGTTCCCTTAAAAACGATAGTAGCAAAAGGGATCGGCTCATTCGTGAGTTGATCGGTTACTTTACCTCTGATTTTAGTTTGTTGCGCTAAAGCAGACTGCGCAAAAAATAAGGTTGCTAAAAATAATAAATAATAAGATCTCATTCGGTACTTCTTCTATTCTGTTGATATCAATTTAAACGATTTTACTTTGATAATGTTCCTAACTCTTCCCAATATTCCAAGGCACGTCGCGTATGAGGAATCACAATACTTCCTCCTACTAAATTAGCAATCGAGAAAACTTCGAAAAGCTCCTCTGTAGTGACACCTTGTTCCATGCACTTTCCGAGATGGTATCGAATACAATCATCACAACGTAAAACCATGGAAGATATTAGTCCTAACATCTCCTTGGTTTTCACATCTAAAGCGCCTGCTTGATACGTGGAAGCATCGAGCGCCCAAAATCTTTTCATGTTCAGATTCCCTTGTGCAAGGATCTTTCCATTCATCAATTCACGATATTCGTTAAAGTTTTTTACTTGTGACATTTCTTAATCATTTACATGGAGCACATCTTCTTTCATCACTAAACATAGAACTTTTCTATTGTATCCAAATTAGCTAACTCGCTTTCTCCATCCTTCTCTTCTTACTCACCACGGCTTTAGACACATAAATACTAATTTCATATAAAATAAAAAGTGGAATAGCGACTAATAATTGACTTGTTACATCGGGAGAAGGAGTAATTAAAGCGGCAATAATTAAATTAAACACCATGGCATGTTTGCGATATTTCCGCATAAATTCAGGGCTCAATATTCCGAGTTTACTTAAGAAATACACCACCATCGGTAATTCGAAGATTATTCCAGTAGACATCGATAAAACAGTCACGGTATTGATATATGAATCCATGCTGATGGAATTCGCAATTTCCGCACTTACTTTATAGTTCCCTAAGAAATTAATAGAAAGCGGGGTGATCACATAATAGCCAAATGAAACGCCGAGCATAAAGAGCAGTGAAGTAAAAAAGACGACACCCTGACTCACTTTTATCTCCTTTTCTGATAAAGCAGGACGAATAAAGCGCCAAAGCTCCCAAACAAGATAAGGAAATCCCACTACAAAACCAGTCATAAAAGCGATCCACATATGGGTCGTGAATTGACCGCTAATATTAAGATTTACGACGGAAAAGTCCACTTTATCCATGCACATACCCAGGTCGTAACGGGTACTTAACTCACACAGGACACGATAGGTAAGAAAATCGGAATTTTTGGGCGCCATAATGATGCCATCAAAAATAAACTCCTTATTCATGAATGCTACAATGGCTATGACTACTATAAAAATGGCCGAACGGACGATATGCCAGCGAAGTGCCTCGAGGTGATCGAGGAAGGTCATTTCGTGATGGACATCATTTTTCAAGCCTAACATGCTTTCTTACTTAAGACTGCAATATTAGTGGAATTTGAGGAGTTTGGGTGGAATAATGCGTCGGTAAAGCCATTTAAAAAGATCGTTCATCCCAGTAAATAGCAATTAAAATTTATCGTTTCTCTTTTTTACTTACCATTCAACTTTAAATGAGTAATTACATCAAAAACAGGTGTACAAAAACCAAGTCCTTCCATGCTTTTTAATGATTGAAAAGAAAAGAACTTTGACTACTTTAAATTGAAAAGTGCAATTCCTAGCTAATTGAACACTGAACAAACATGAACAATTACGTTGTCCAAAAAAGTTTTGGCTGATGAAAACAAGTTGAGGAAAATACTTAAAGAAAAAAGTAAAAAACCTCAAATAATTCCTTCCTTCAACAAATCGTGTAGATGCACAAATCCAACGAAGTTATCTCCTTCACTAACGACCAATTGCGTGATGTTATTGGATTTCATCAAGGCCAACGCTTCAACTGCCATCATATCCCGATTTACTGTTTTAGGATTTTGAGTCATAATATCACTGGCTTTCAATGTATCAAAATCGAATTTTTTCTGCATCATTCGGCGCAAATCTCCATCAGTGATGATTCCAGCTAATTTTCCAGCTTCAACTACAGCCGTTGCACCCAATCGTTTAGAAGAAATTTCTAGAATCACCTCATTTAATGGGGCATTGGGAGAAACGATAGGTTGTTCAATATTAGAAATCAAATCATCAACTTTTAGATACAATCTCTTTCCCAAGGCGCCTCCTGGATGATATCGCGCAAAATCGGAAGCCGTAAATCCTTTCATTTCTAATAAACAAACGGCTAATGCATCACCCATGGCTAACTGAGCGGTTGTACTACTGGTGGGTGCTAAATTATTGGGGCATGCTTCCTTTGCCACCTTGGTCGACAAAACGTAGTCGGCCTGAATGGCTAAAAATGAATCCATCTCGCCCACCATGGCAATCAAAACATTTCCTCCACTTTTAATCAATGGAGCTAACACTTTGATTTCAGGAGTATTGCCAGAATTAGAAATCAAAATAACAGTGTCATTCCGTTGAATCATACCTAAATCACCGTGTATAGCATCGGCAGCATGCAAAAAAACGGCTGGAGTGCCTGTAGAATTGAGCGTTGCCACAATTTTATTAGCAATAATGGCCGATTTACCAATTCCGCTGACTACGACTCTTCCTTCTGAAGAATGAATCAGCTTAATAGCCGAAGTAAAATCCTCATTCAACATCTCCATTAGCCCTAAAACAGATTCGGCTTCAATTTGAAGCGTTTCTTTTGCAAGAGAAATAATTTTTTGATCGCTCAGCATATTATTATTTAATTTGGTAAAGTATTGCAAAGATCATTTTTTTACGCATAAATGAAATAGATTTCTTGTTTTATTAAATACAAAACAATATCTTCACCATACCTGTTGATAAATCAAATTGTCGCTTAGGGTGAATTCACCATAAAACGTAATATTTTCATGAAAATTATCCTGTAAGTAAGAGTAAAAAATTATAAATTTGTAGTCCTTAATTTCCAATGAAACATGTTAGTTGAAGAAAACACGCTAAGTGAAGCGTTAAATAAATATTTTGGGTATGATCAGTTTAAAGGTGCGCAAGAAGAAGTAATTCGGAATTTACTTGCAGGCAAAAACACTTTTGTGATTATGCCCACAGGCGGTGGAAAATCGATGTGCTATCAGTTACCTGCTTTAATGAGCGAGGGGACTGCCATCATTATATCTCCTTTAATTGCCTTGATGAAAAATCAGGTGGATGCCATTCGCGGATTTAATACCGATGATGGTGTAGCACATTTTTTAAATTCATCATTGAATAAAGCAGAAATTACACGTGTAAAACAAGATATTACCAATGGTAATACGAAGTTATTATATGTGGCTCCTGAATCATTAACCAAAGAAGAGAATATTAAATTTTTAAAAGAAGTAAACATCTCCTTCTTTGCTATTGATGAAGCGCATTGTATTTCGGAGTGGGGACATGATTTCCGACCAGAGTATCGTCGCCTTCGTTCGATCATCGAGCAAATTGGTGAAGTGCCCATCATTGCACTAACGGCTACCGCTACCGAAAAAGTGCAAGCTGACATTCAAAAGAATTTAGGAATGATGGATGCTCAAGTTTTTAAAGCGTCCTTTAATCGACCAAATTTATATTACGAAATACGTCCGAAGGTTAACGTATTAAAAGAAATTATAAAGTTTGTAAAGCAACATACTGGTAAATCAGGAATCATCTATTGCTTAAGTCGTAAAAAGGTAGAAGAGGTTGCACAAACATTAACGGTGAATGGTATTAAAGCACTTCCCTATCATGCAGGATTAGATGCTGGCACGCGAGCTACTACGCAAGATAAATTTTTAATGGAAGAGATGGATGTGATCGTAGCTACCATTGCATTCGGAATGGGAATTGATAAACCCGATGTTCGTTTTGTCATTCACCACGATATTCCAAAAAGCTTGGAAGGGTACTACCAAGAAACAGGTCGTGCTGGAAGAGATGGTCGCGAAGGTAGATGTGTTACTTTTTACAGCTACAAAGATATTGAGAAGCTAGAAAAATTCATGAAAGGCAAACCCGTTGCGGAGCAAGAAATTGGAAAGCAACTTTTATCTGAAACGGTAGGTTATGCTGAAACATCAGTTTGTAGAAGAAGAGTTTTATTAAATTATTTTGGAGAGAAGTACGAAAGTGATAATTGCAATAGTTGTGATAATTGCTTGCATCCAAAACCATTGATTGAAGCACAAGATGAAATGTCGCTGTTGCTCGAGACGATTTTAGCGGTAAAAGAAAAGCATCAAGCAGAACATATTGTAAATATTCTCATCGGACAACTTGATCAACAAGTAAAAAATTACAAGCATAATGCATTGGAAGTTTTTGCGGAAGGAGTTGAACAAGGAGAACGTTTTTGGACGACATTAATTCGTCAATCCATTCTTGCAGGTTTATTAACCAAGGATATTGATAATTATGGTTTGTTAAAAGTGAGTGATGAGGGACAATCGTTTTTGAAAAATCCAACTTCATTCAAAATTGCCATCGATTCAAAATTTGAAGATGCCGATGCTGATGAAGATGATGAAACCGGAGCTGGTGGCGGCGGTGCTGCTGATGAGCAACTTTTTGAAATGCTCAAAACATTACGTAAGAACGTTGCAAAGCAAAAAAATCTTCCTCCATTTGTAGTCTTTCAAGATCCTTCTTTAGAGGAGATGGCTACGAATTATCCAATCACCATTGATGAATTAAAAAACATTACGGGTGTTGGAACTGGAAAAGCTTCCAAGTACGGAAAGCCCTTTATTGAACTCATCAAAAAGTATGTTGACGAGAATGAGATTGAGCGTCCCGATGATATGGTAGTGAAGAGTGTCGTTAACAAAAGCGGACTGAAAGTGCATATCATTCAAAACATCGACAGAAAAATTTCTTTAGATGATATGGCGAAATCGAAAGGGTTGAAGTTAGAAGACGTCATTGGAGAAATTGAAAGTATTGTTGCTTCTGGAACACGTGTAGATATTCAGTATTACATCAACGAAGTGATTGATGAAGAACGTCTGGAAGAAGTGTTCGATTATTTCCGCACTGCAGAAAACGATACCATAGAAGCAGCCATCAATGAGATGGGAGAAAATGAATATACGGTAGATGAAATTCGATTGATACGCATTAAGTTTATGAGTGAGGTCGCGAACTAGTATACGAATTACGAATCAATACGAATGTACGAATTACGAAACCGCTAATCCGACAACTCACCCCAGAAGTACAGTCCTTCGGACAGACTTCTGAGCAAAGCAATTCACCCCAGAAGTACAGTCCTTCGGACAGACTTATGGCAAAGCAATTCAAAAAAGAAAAAGCCCATCTCATCGACGGGCTTTATGCTTTTTAATGTTTTTCTAATATTCGTCTTCGTTGAAGAAGAAATCATCTTTGGTAGGATAATCTGGCCAAATCTCTTCGATGTTTTCGTAGGACTCACCTTCGTCTTCTAACTCCTGCAAGTTTTCTATGACTTCCATCGGAGCACCTGAACGAATGGCATAATCTATCAATTCGTCTTTGGTTGCCGGCCAAGGGGCATCTTCAAGGTGTTGTGCGAGTTCGAGGGTCCAATACATATTTTTAACTAATTAATGCGTTATAACGATAAATCTCCTGAATGGTTCAAGCCTTCATGGAGGGCGCGCAAAAATAACAAAATGAAACTCTAAAAAGCTAAATATTTCAACTATGTTTTTTTTACAATTTTGGGCTCCACGGACTTTCAATCACATTCATGTTCATTCCGAGGTAACGACTGAGGGTGAAAAGATAATCGGATAGACGATTTAGATACACTATAATCTTTTCATTTACAGGTGATTCCTCATTCAAATGAGTCACTAAGCGCTCACATCTTCGGCAAACACAGCGTGCAATATGCGTAAATGAAACGGTGGTATTTCCTCCAGGCAAAATAAATGATTTTAATTCGGGCAAGAGCGCGGTCATTCGATCAATTTCTTTTTCAAGCACTTCAATATCCTCAGATTTAATCTCAGGCAATTTCATTCTGCTTTTCTCAGGATCACTTGCTAGATGAGATCCAATAGTAAATAAACGATCTTGAATTTCTAATAAAGTATTGATACTCTGCTTATCAATATCCTGATCACGGATTAATCCTATGGATGAATTTAATTCATCAACCGTTCCATAGGCTTCAATCCGGATATGATGCTTGGGAACTCGGGTACCACCGATGAGGGAAGTTTGTCCAGAATCACCTGTTTTTGTGTAAATTTTCATGCTCTCTCGTTAATAATCGGATTCGGATTTTTTTGATCCGACTCTACCATTCCATCTTTCAATCGAACAATACGATGGGCGTGTCGGGCAATATCCTCTTCGTGTGTCACCAAAATTACGGTATTCCCTTTATAGTGGATGTCGGCCAATAAGGCCATAATTTCTATGGATGTTTTAGAATCTAAGTTTCCTGTTGGCTCATCGGCAAGAATGATGGCAGGCTTCGTCACCAAAGCTCTAGCAATAGCTACACGTTGACGTTGTCCTCCTGAAAGTTCATTTGGTCGATGCATCACTCGATCACCTAATCCAACGTCCTGAAGCGATTTCAATGCACGTGCTTGACGCTCATCACGACTCACGCCAGCATACACCAAGGGAAGAGCCACATTATCGAGCGCAGTAGAGCGAGGAAGCAGATTAAAAGTTTGAAACACGAAACCAATTTGCTTGTTTCTGATTTCCGCTAATTCATTATCGCTCAGACGGGACACATCGATATTATTGAGATAGTATTCACCTCCTGATGGAGTATCGAGACAACCCAATACATTCATCAAGGTAGATTTTCCGGATCCGGAAGAACCCATCAAGGCCACATATTCATTCTTAGCAATAGAAAGTGTAATGGAACGCAATGCATAAATGGTTTCTAATCCCACTTTATAAACTCTGGAAATATTTTTTACCTGAATGATGTTATCCACTTTGTTGCTTTTTTTCAAAAATAGGAAAGAATGCGATTCGACGGATTCGGATGAGGATGAGAATTGAACGATTGAGGTGCAATTTTGAAGTTTCTGGACAAGTTCATATAAAAAAGGCAGAAGAACTTAATATCGAATTACGAAATTCTCTTTGCTGAGATCCTTACTTACAAACAAAATACCTATCATAAAAATATCTAGGCTTAACGTAAAACGTTTGTCAGCCAAGAGTAGTTGCCAAGCTGCGCGCATTTCATCCGACCAATTAATATCATCTACTACTATGCATGCATCCTTACTCAATTTAGGTAAACACATTTCTATGTATTGCAAGGTGGGTTTAAGCTGATGGTGTCCGTCAATAAAAAGCAAATCAATTTCAACTACTTTTTCCAAGAATGTTGGTAATGATTTTTCAAACGAGCCTACGATTAATTCAATATTATAGTGCGGAAACTTCCGAAAATTTTCTTGTGCAATACGAGCCGTTTCCGGACAACCTTCTAACGTGAAAATTTTTGCTGATGAATTTCCTGCCGCTTGATAGAGAGCAGAAATACCGACTGAGGTTCCCAGTTCAACAATGGTTAATGGTTTCAAGTAATTCACCAATCGAAACAACATGCGCGCGTAACGGGGAGACTTAGCCGAATTTTTCGCGATGTAAGAAACTGATAATTCTTTAAATACATGTCCTCCAAAACCAGCGCCAAAATCCAAGACTTTAATTATGCGCCTATCATTTTTTAATTTTCCTCGTAACTTTTCGATAGGCCTCAAAAGGTCGCAATGGCGATCTCGTTTAAAAACATACTCGTTTAATTGATAGGCAAAAGGTGCTTGTAACCCATGACGATTGGTCGCTTTTAGATAATAGCTACAAAATCGATAAACGAAAGCAAGGGTAGCACGGAGTTTCATGAAGTGCACAAAGATCGTTCAAAAAAGCAAATGCTAATATTCACAATATAAAATTCAAGCATTCGACTCACAATTAGTTAGATTTAGGTGCACTCTTTCAATCAACATTACACAAGTTTATTTTCATTCAACAAAATTCACTTTGACTGCATTTTTAAAGAACAAATATCTATTAAATATAACATTATGGAAAAATTGATACTTCTTTCGACTGTTACTATTTTGTGTCGCTCCCTGGCTTCAATGTCGCAACTACTGAAATATCTTCATCAATCAACGGCCAATGAATTCTGTAACTAGAAGGCGAAAATTTATAAAAATTTCTTTGAAACTCATCCGCATGCTTACGTTTCTACGGTTAAGTAAAAAATTCAACCCACATTTTACACTTCTCTGTTTTTCATCTGAGAGAGCAAAATACTTACTGCCAAGACCATCACTACTACAAACAATGCCCATTCTACAGGGATATGATAAAATTTTGAAATTAACATTTTAATTCCAACAAACGAGAGAATGATGGCTAATCCATATTTCAAATATTTAAACAAATCCATCATACCACTTAA
>CAIXTT010000013.1 GCA_903922455.1 uncultured Bacteroidota bacterium
TCTACTTTTTCTTGGGACGATTTTAAGCTCATGTTGGTTAGATGGTTTTGTTGGCTAGATGAAATGTAAAATTAGGAATAGAAAGTTTTCGAGAGTATAGTTTTTTCTCTTTAGTCCCGAAGTGCAGCGCATTCCCGTTATGCTAATTTGTAGTGCCAAGTTACGTTTTATTATTTTAAGAGGAAAAATCCTAAATACAAGGGCGCAAAATATTGCGCCCTTACAAGAATTCGATCTATATAGTTTAACCCGCTTTCCATAAAATTGGATGAAATCCAATTTTATGGAAAGCGGGCACTAATACGGAGGAGAATCCTAGTAGGGGCGCAATATTTTGCGCCCCAATCCTATAGGATTTCCAACTTTATATTCTTGCATAATGTTGTATTATCTTAAACTAACCTAATACTTCTGCGCACTGCTGGGGGATTCAACCACGGTCTTTACTATCCATAAAGATGGTAACCGGCCCATCGTTAATTAATTCTACTTGCATATCGGCGCCAAAAACACCAGTGGTAATTTTTTTACCAAGTTCTTTTTCTAAAGATGAAATAAATTTTTCGTAAAGCGAAATGGCTTGCTCGGGTCGGGCTGCGTTTATGTAAGATGGGCGATTTCCTTTCTTGGTATTTGCATGCAAGGTAAATTGGCTAATGAGTAAAATTTCTCCTTCGCGTTCAATAATATTTTTATTCATCACGCCACTTTCGTCAGGGAAGATGCGGAGTTTCACAATTTTTGGACAAAGCCATTCAATGTCTTCTTCGGTATCCGCATGTTCAATGCCCAGTAAAATCAATAAGCCTCCATGGCAGGAACGTTTTTCATTACCATCAATGAGTACACTTGAGCGAGTGGTGCGTTGGAGGATAACTCTCATGATGTAAAAATAGGTATTTTAAGATAGTGTTTTTTGGGAAGCGAAAAGCGAATGAACACGATCCCGATAGCTATCGGGAGTGAAAAATGCGAAATTGTTTTTTTAAGTTAATTTCTGGAAAAATCCGTGCAAATCTCATTTATCCGTGTCATCCGCGTTCAAAATTTTATAGTTTTAAGGAACGAGGATTAATTATAAAAAACCTGTCCCGCAGTACTGCGGGATCATGATCATCATAAAAAATCAATACCGTCCTACCGAAACTTTAGTGTAGGTAGGTCCAATCCATCATAGATAAATGCAATAAACAATATATAAAAACTTGAAGCTAGGACGCGAAATGCGAATGAACACGAAATGCGAAACTATTTCTAAATTTTTTAGAATTTAAAAGCATTCTTAAAGTCTTCAGATTGAAAATTGTAAACGCAGCTAAATTTTTACAAAAGGATAAATCATATCTAATTCGCCAATCCACCAATTTGCCAATTCACCAATTCCTACCGAAAAATATCCTCGTTACGCACCATACTTAAATAATTATAATAACGTTCGGGATTGATTTCGCCTTTTTCTACAGCGAGTTTGATGGCGCACTTTTTTTCGTTTTCGTGGAGGCAATTGTTGAAGTGGCATTGGTTTAATCGTTCTCTGAATTCAACAAAGTAATGTCCAATTTCGGATGGTTTGAAATCGATGTTTACGAATTCGCGGATGCCCGGAGTGTCGATTAAATAGGTTTGGTTTCCCAATGAATGCATCTCGGCAAAAGTGGTGGTGTGTTTTCCGGTGAGATGTTGTTTAGAAATGATTCCCGTTTTGAGTTGAAGCGTAGGTTCAAGAATATTTAACAGACTCGATTTTCCAACACCCGAATGTCCGGCCAGCAAATTGACTTTGGATTGAAAAGCATTGCGGATGTCTACCATGCCTTCGGAAGTGACAGTAGAAATTTTTATGCAAGGATAACCTAAGGGTTCATAAATGCGAATGAAGTCATCTTGCACGTGGGCTAAATCATCTTTAAATAAATCGCTTTTGTTAAATATTAATCCGGTGGGAATGCGAAACGATTCTGCCGCTGCAA
The DNA here is from genome assembly GCA_903922455.1 of uncultured Bacteroidota bacterium. GTDB lineage: Bacteria > Bacteroidota > Bacteroidia > AKYH767-A > OLB10 > JAJTFW01. Next base: position 1,971 of record CAIXTT010000013.1, read on the forward strand.
TGAAACGATCAATAAAACCGGTGGAGGTTTTGGGTAGAGCCGGAGTGACCATCAACCAAGCCATATCAATATTAGCAGCAATAATATGGGTTTGCTTGCTAAGGTTAACCGACTTGCGGATGATGTAATTTCTACGGTCTTCAATTTCTAGAATGGTGCCTGTCCCATCTTCCAACATTTCAAAATGAACGAAGTCGCCCACCGCAATGGGGTTGGTAGAGCCAATATCGCGAAGGCGCAGTTGCCCTCGAATACGGCAAGAAATAATTTTTCCATGCTCATCTTCAGTCAGAAACCAGCTTCCAGTCGATTTTAATACTCTTCCCTTCACGGTGCAAATATATGACAGTAGACCGCAGTACAAACCAATTGAACCATTACCTTTGCGGGCAATGTCAATTCTTGTTAAGTCGATCAGTAAATTATACGGGGAGCAAAAAGCACTCGATGATGTTTCTTTTGAAGTGCATCCCGGACAAGTAGTCGGATTTTTGGGACCCAATGGTGCCGGAAAATCGACCATGATGAAAATTATTTCTTGCTTCCTCCCACAAA
>CAIXTT010000014.1 GCA_903922455.1 uncultured Bacteroidota bacterium
TTCAATGCCTATAAATTCTTTTGATGTATTTTGAATTCGCTTTATAGCATTATCATCAACAGCGATGTTTGCGATTATATCTAATCCCCTTTTGAAAGCTAAAGAGTCTATTCCATTTGGAGTTTTTGCTTTATTGAAATAGAATATTGCTGAATCAATAGAACTACTTTGGTAGTTATTGTTGATTTGTTGTTGCCCATTACCAGTAATGTTTATGAGAGTAGTGATTAAAATCAAGAAAATGTATTTCATCAGTTGGATTTAGGGGTGTATAATTTCCCCTTGTTTAAGGCAGGGATAATTCAAATATACGTTTATTTTTGGTATTCGTATTAAATGGATTAAAATATTTTCAGGGGTATTATTGCTTGTGCGCGTATGCCTTCTTTCTGTGTTATAAAATTCAATGCACTTTCATACTCCTTCATATAAATCAATTCCGCCATTTGCGGGGTTTAAATAAATATGTTCATATTTCAGCACAATTGAATACGGCAATTAAGTCTTATTTCATTTGTAAATTAAGTGGACAAGTATTGAAACAGCTTTAGTTTTCATGATTCGCACACCGTGCATTGCAATAGGAATTAATTAAGATGAATGCAATTATTGTGGTTAGTATGTTTTTTATTTTTAGAAGTTCTTTCTTAAAAATTCTATTGTTTTTCAATGTTTAATTTTTTTATGTCGTTTATGGTAATAGTATCTTGTTTCTATATTTCAATCTGAATTATTTCAATGTTGATGAAGAAAAGCGATCGCTTCTATCCTAGGAAATATAGGTTTAATAAAGGCGAATGGAATTTTTAGATGAATTATTTGCATTTTTATTGAATTATTTAGTTTAAATATCAACGAGTTACAATCAATCCCCCGAAATGGGGATTGCCGCTAAAATAAGCGATTGGTAGTTTTGACCACTAATCATTTAAACCCTTCTAATATGAAAAAGCTCTTAATCGTAATGATGACAGGAAGCCTTATGACGCTTTCAGTAAAAACCAATGCTCAAAATTGGTCGCTAATTGGTAATGCGGGCACAAATCCCGCTACGGATTTCATCGGTACCACCGATGCTAAAGTTTTAAAAATTAAAACCAACAATCAAGTAAGGATGTATATCAAAACCAATGGTGATGTTGGAGTTGGGACTTCTGCGCCTACATCTAAACTCGATGTTAACGGTGTAATTACTGCTACTGGAGGAAAATCATCCGATTGGAATTCTGCATTTACATGGGGTAACCATGCACTGGCTGGATACCTTTCTTCCTTTACCGAAATTGATCCGAAAGTAGGTGCTAATGTTACAAATTTTGTTTCTAAATGGGATGGCTCCGCATTAGTGGGAAGTAACATCTTTAATTCAGGAAACAATTTTGGATTGAATACATCTACAATGATTGGCTCAGCAAATTTTGTTGTTCAAAGCCCCAATGCCACGGGTTATGGCGGAATGTACATCAATCAAACAGGAGCTGGACTTATACCATTTTATGGTTATGCTGTAAATGGTGCTTCTAGTTGCTGGACCTCTTTTGACCAGACTAGCGGTGAATGGGGCGTATATAATTCAGGAAATCATTTGTATTTAGAAAATGATGGTGATATGCGTTTAGGGTCTACTACCACCACCACAGATTCTAAACTCGAAATTCTTGGAAAAGCAGGCAGTACCTCAAGTGTAGTAAATGTAACCGGAGCCTATATAGGAAATATCGATGTAAGGGGAATTAATAGTGCGTCCATTACCAATCCGGGTTACGGATACGGAGTGTCTGGAACCGGAGGGTATGTGGGAGTAAGTGGTACAGCAAATGCTACCACCTATGCTGGAAGTGCGTATGGTGTATTTGGTGTTGCTTCTGGTTCTACTGCAGGAACAAGAATTGGAGTATATGGATCTGCTAGTGGTGCAGCTACATCGGAAGCAAATTGGGGTGGATACTTCCCTACCAAAACATATTCCTCTGAAATACGCGTTGGAACTTTAAATGGTGCTACCGGATTTATTGCTTGTATCGGAGGTAAACTGATTGCAGAAGAAGTTCGTGTAGAACTTGAAGCAAGCTGGCCAGATTATGTTTTTGATGCTGATTATAATTTGATGCCTTTGGAACAACTGAAAAAAGAAATAAATCAACATAAACATTTACCAGGCATCCCTTCTGCTGCACAAATTGAAGAACAAGGTGGAGTAGATCTAGGTGCTATGCAAACTAAATTAGTAGAGAAAGTAGAAGAGCTTACACTCTACATCATTCAGTTAAAAGAGCAGAATGACAAACTTCAAGCTACAAATGAAAATTTACAAGTGCGCATGTCTGCTATTGAAAACAACAAGTAAATCGGTTAACCCCCAAATTCTTATACTATGAAAAATAAACCACAAGTAGGGAGGATGGTGTTTAGCGGATGTATGTTGTTGTTGCTGATTGTAAATGGTTATTCCGTTTCGGCACAACAATTCATACGTTATCTTGACAATCCATTCCTGACCCAAAAACAACAGCATCATGCGAATGTCCTCATTGAAGATGAGACAACAGTAGGATTCTGGTATATTGAAGCGGACGCATCATTCATAAAAGAAAAAAGTACTTCTTTTACTTTAACACTTCCCAATCAAGTAGTACTTAACATGAATCAGATGATGTATACGCAGAGTTTCGCATCTATGATTTCTGGCGCTGGAAAATTTGATCCGAATGGTGATTTTATTGTGACAGAACACAATGGAATGATCACCTCGCGTATTGGAAATAATCAATACTGTTATATGATTTATCCGTTGTCGGGCGATAAACATATTTTAATTCAATTGAACGTAGATGCATTTCCACATGATGAGTCGGATGAAGGCTATCAACATATGTTGAAAGAAGGAATGAAAAATAAGGAGGATGAGCGTCGACGCATTGATCCGGAAACAGGAGAAGAAGTGATAGATGGTTCACCTGAAGCCGGCGGCAATTGTAAAGTACGTTGCCTCGTTGCTTACACTGATGATGTGGGTGCAGCACTTGCAGATCCTGTTGCTTTTGCTGAATCTTGTATTCAAGCTAACAACACTTCCTTTACCAATAGTGCTGTTAACTTTCAAGTAGAACTTGCTTGTGCATTTCAAACAACGTATGCAGAAAGTAACAATTCATTTACAGATAAAACTAATTTCCGAACCAATGGTGACGGAATTATGGATGATGTTTTTGATTGGCGTACATATTACGATGCTGACCTCTGTCATCTACTCGTGAATAATCTTTCCAACGGTTGTGGCGAAGCATGGGCCGTTTCGGTTTCTGTTTATGCAGATGCATTCTGCGTAACGGACAGAAATTGCGCCGTTGGTAATCTAACTTTCCCACATGAGTATGGTCACCTCTATGGTTGCCGTCATGATGTTTTTGTGGATAACACCAACACTCCTTATGCCTACGGACATGGTAAAACAGTAGATGGCAACTATCGAACGGTAATGGCCTATTCTAATGCTTGTGCGTCTGGATGTACGAGAGTTGCTTATTTCTCTAATCCTGCAGTCATCTTTAATGGAGTATCAACCGGTACTAGTGGTTCGGCGGATAATGAAAGTGCAAGTGAAGCTTCGCGCGTTGCCATCAGTGGTTTAGAATCCTCTCCCAATGATAAAAATTTTCCTGCTAGGACACACAATAACAGAGAATATGCAGATGTATTAGGAATAAACACTGTGACGAACATCACTACATATGTTATGAATAGTGGATCAGAAGTAGTATGGAGGGCAGGACTTTCTCACACCCTGAAACCAGGGTTTTGGGCAAAGAGCGGATCTAAATTCGTTACTGTATTTGATTTCTGTAATCCTTTAGTGTTGGCAGGTTCTACTCCATCGAAAATAAATCCTACTAATAATGATAATTCATCCGTGGGTGTACAGCCAAATCCTTTCACCAGTCGTTTTGATGCCCTCGTAAAAATGAAAGAGAAAGGCACGATGAAGATAGAGCTGCGTGATGCTACTGGAAAACTAATTCTATTGGTGGCAGAGCAGAATGATGTAGAGAAAGGCGTTTACCAATACTCCATTGACATGAGTGATAAGGCAGAAGGAATGTACTTCATGCTAGTGAGAATGGGAGAAGAAATAAAAACCGTGAAGTTGATAAAAACAGAATAGAAAATTAATCAATAGATTTTTTCTATCAATTAATCTAGGATGAATGGGAATGGCAATCTTGTTTTAAGGTTGCCATTTCTTTTTATAAAAATTAATATAAACTAGTTATAAAAAGTATTGAACAAAAGAAGGTGAGTTCTTAGACAGTTTGCCGGTTTACAGCTACCCGAAGGGCGGGCTACACTGTTTGAAGTTGCATTTTGTGAACCATCGTTATAGCTAAAGTAAATAGCACTTTGAGCAGTAACTGATTTTCCAAATACTACTCAAATCAGAAAGAGAAAAATTGGTTTTGCATGTCACGAATTCATGTTTTTTAAATTCATGTTGCTCATTTAGAAAAATTCAACAATGAACGCAACAAGTGATGACGTATCTGAACTCAGAGAGGAAAACCTGCTTTTTAAGGAAACAGAAGATTGCAGTACCAAAAAATAAAATAAAAGAAAGTAAAATAATAAACGCATATTTGAATTAACAGAAAACACTATCTAAAACAAAGTGTAAATTAGTTTAAAGACATACAGGGTCCACTTCATTCATTCCACCTCTGCTGCTAGATATGTAAAATATAATTAACATGCAACGCAAACTTTTCACTCTTGCGCGATTTGCATTTTTCGATGCTGAAAGTGTATCGTGCCAAATATGAACATGGGAGTTATCCCTTTCTTAAACCAAGCATGAAAATTATTATTAGAGATATAAGTACTATTTATAATAGCACCGGAGCATAAAATAATCTATTAATAATCTATTAATAATCTGATCAGAAGTTTTGCTAGCAACTGAATTTATTTTGGTTGAATCCCTTGCTTAAACAAAGTTATTTTAATTACTTTACCTAGTTTTATTAAAAAAATATTTGCATCATATGTTTAAGAATGATTCGGTTAATTTAGAAATTTTAAAAAAGCGCGCTTTTAACTTAAGATGGGCAACTTTGTCTGAAGGGGTAATACCATTAACTGCTGCAGATCCAGATTTTCCAAGTGCCCCTGAAATTTCAGAAGCGATTAGCTCTTTTGCCAAGGATCAGTATTATTCTTATGGTCCTCCGGAAGGGTTATCTGATTTTAAAGAAAGTATTGCAACTTATTTTAAGGTAAAACGAAATGTTCCTGTTTCTCCAGACTTTTCTTTTCCTGTGAACAGCGCTGCTAATGGTATATACTTGACTTGCAAGGCATTTCTTTCTCCTGGAGATGAAGCAATAATTTTTGATCCAGTAGATTTTTTATTTCGCTATTCAATTGAATCAGTAAATGCTAAAGCTATTCCATTTCCAATTCCTCCCGGAACAATTAAAGTTGATTTTGAAGAACTTGAACAGCTGATTACCAATAAAACTAAGATGATTTGTCTTTGTAACCCTTTGAATCCAACGGGTAAAGTTTTCACAAAAGAAGAATTGACTCAACTTGGTGAAATTGCGTATAAACACAAACTAATTATTTTATCAGATGAAATCTGGAGTGATATTGTTTTTAAACCAGCGGTATTTACTAGTATTGCTTCGATTAATGATGAGATAAGAAATCAAACCGTTACAATAACAGGATTCAGTAAATCCTTTGGTTTAGCTGGTTTAAGAATCGGAGCTGTCATCGCTCACAATAAACAACATTACGAACTTTTAATGGCTGCTTCCATGCATTATTCCACCATTCAAGGTGTGAATGTATTGTCTCAAATCGCCGCAACAACCGCCTTGAATTCCTGCGGATATTGGCTGGATAGTTTTGTCGATCATCTTTCTGTTATGCGGAATTTAGTAGTCAATGAATTGAATACCATTCCAGGATTCAAATGCATTGCTCCCGATGGGTGTTATGTTGCATTTACAGATATTACTTCAACGAACAAAACAAGTCAAGAAATTCATGATCTATTATTAAATGAGGCAAAAGTTGCTATTGTTCCAGGATTAAAACAATGGTTCGGTGATGGTGCAGAGGGCTACATTAGAATGAGTTTTGCAACATCAGAAGAAATTTTAACGGATGCGCTTGGAAGAATAAAAAAACACTTGAAATGAAAGCAGTTATAATTGGTGGAGGTATTGCAGGTCTTACCATGGGACTAAAGTTGCAAGCAGAAAATTGGGAGGTTGTGATATGTGAGAAGTCATCTTCTTTACCCAAAAGTGGTCATGCCTTTTTGATACATTATGATGGACTTTCAGTACTATCCGAACTCTTTATTGATACGAAATCACGTCTATTGAAGCAACACGTCAATCTTTTTATCCTCAGAAGACCTGATAATCAAGAAAAAATTAAAATAAAGTTAAATGATTGGTATTGCTTAAAACGAACAGAGATGATTTCATTTCTTCATTCGTTATCTACGCTTGAAATATTTATACAAGGAAGATCCTTTTCTAATTTTCTATATCAAAATAATAAAGTAGTGGCTGCTGTTTTTGAGAATGGAGACATCGAATATGGAGATGTATTTATTGGTGCTGATGGAAGTAATTCAAAGGTGAGAGATTCGATTTTTGGTGAAACAAATTTTAGTCCTGTTGAGGTAAATGAAATAGTTGGCACTTCCAAAATAATGAATAGAAACGGGGAGCATCTTATTTTTCAAAAAATACAAAGTGATGATAAAGGATTAGCTTTTGGATATATTCCAACTTCTTCTGATGAAGAAGTATGGTTCCTGCAATATGATGTAAATTTATCCGATGGCAGCGAAGAAAATAATCCCGAAAGCTTAAAAGCATTTTGTTTAGAAATGATTAAAGATTTTCCTATTGATGCGAAAACGATTTTAGATTCCACAGATTTTAAAAGTGCATATATCTGGAAAACACGGGATTTTGATTTACTTCCAAGTTTTCACAAAGAAAATGTTGTTTTAATTGGGGATGCTGCACATTTAACTCTTCCTTTTACGAGTGCAGGAACAACGAATGCACTTTTAGATGCAAAGTGTTTATCTGAATCATTACGTGAATTTAAAACTATTGAAGAGGCTTTTACTAATTATTATCAAACTAGATTACTAGAAGTCAAAAGTCATATAGACCAAGGCCGGCTATTAAAAAAAATATTTTTAAATCCTAAAGAAAACAATGAACGAGGCTTTTTATTGCCTTTAATGTCTGATTCTAATAAACAGAAATCGGCTATTATTGAAAAGCCATTAAAGATAATCTATTATACAGATCCTCAATGCTCAACTTCTTGGCTATTTCAACCGATTCTTCGAAAGTTAAAATTGGAATACCGCGATTATCTAACTATTGATTATCATATTGGGGTGGGTGGGCCATCATGGGAACAATCTAACATCGGCAGCATTAAAACGCCATTAGATGCTGCGAAACACTGGGAAGAATTAAGCGCGTCTCAAAACATGATTTTAGATGGCGATGTTTGGTTAGAGGGCCCATTGTATTCTTCTTATTTGCCGTTAATTGCTTTTAAAGCTGCGCAATTACAAGACAGCGATAAGGCAATTACTTTTTTACGACGATTGAAAGAATTAGTGTTCTTGGAAAAAAAGAATATCACTAGGTGGGAAATAATTGAAAATGCGGCTCTTTCAAGTGGTATAGATGCTGCCGTATTAAAGGAAGACTGCACAGGTAAAGGATCTCAATTGCTTGAAGCTGATTTAGAATTAGCGAAAGATTTAAAAATAACAATGTTTCCAACGTTAATCTTTTTAAAGGATGGTATCGCCTTTAATAGAATCAATGGTTTTCAAACATATGAAAATTTCGAAGAAATTATTCTTGAGGTAATTCCTAATGCAGTAAAGAATACAATTAATTGCAGTGCCGAGGCGTTATTTTCTTTATATCCCAATATGACTGAATCTGAATTTTCTTTTATTTTGAATATATCAATTGCAGAGTCACGCATATTGCTGAATGACTTATATGATAAAGGTAAAATTGATAATTATAGGATTAAAAATGGAACTGTTTGGAAGGTTAAATTATCCTCTAAAATTTCAATTTGAGGAAGCGACTTGTTTAGCGGCTAGTATTTTTCAACGCCCAAATTGCTCCGTTTTTTGTTGCCAGTTTTTCTAATTTTCCGTTTGCAGTTAAGTCATCTAAATATTTTTCACATTCGTTTCGTGGTTTTTCTGTCAGTTCGGAAAATTCTTTTGCTGTCAATGAATGATATTTTGAAAATACTGCATTCCATGTTTTGTCATAAATGTTTTTGGTAGCAGAAGGATACAATTTAACCAAAACATTCTCAAACGTGCTGTATGGTTTCGAACCATAAACCATTTCTTTATTTCCTGTTGAGTCTGTAAAAAACATTGTAGGGAAACCCCTTACGCCTAATTCTCTACCTAATTTTAAATCTTCTTCAAAAAGTTCTTTTGCTTTTCCTTCGTAATCGGCTTTGAACTTAATAATGTCAAGTCCAACCTTTTTTCCTGCTAATTCTAAATATTCCCATTTTGTAATGTTCTTTTTTTGAAGAAAAACCATTTCTCGTATTTCACGAAGAAACAAAATTGCCTTTTCATTGTCTTGTATTTGTGCGGCCTTAAATGCAATTGAAGGTGGATAAGACGAATGCAATGGGTCTTCTAACCAAACGTCTCCGACCATGGGCATATCATAAAAAATGCTTGCTTCGTCCCAATGATGAGCTACGTCAGAAGGCTTGCTAATTCCTCCACTATTATAACTCCAATCACGAAGTAGGCCTCCCATTCTGTATTCAACCTCAATATTGTTTCCATACTCTAATTTTAGCTTTCGTAGTTGTGGTTCAATGCCCCAACAAGAAGAACATATAGGGTCGGTATAATAAATTATTTTTATAGGTTTTATTTTTGCTTTTTCCAAACTGCTGTTTGCTGAACTTGTTTTGTTAGTTGGTATTTCACAAATACCACTTTCAGGGTCGCATATTAAAGGGTTTTTAATTTCCATTTTCTTTTTTGTTTGAGTTTCACAAGCTAAATTGCCAATTGCGAATATTGTGATTAAAATAAGATAAGTTATTTTCATTTTTTCAAGTGTCTCACTGCCGAAGGCTGTTCCATGGTAAATTTACCAACTCTGGTAGGCTCTTTTAAAGCAGCTTTTTCCCTTCATTTATTATGTTCAACAAATCATTTTGGGTAAACGTATAGAAATAAATCCCTCATTACATTTTGTCAGGAGTAACGGGTGCTGGAACTATATTCTTAACAGGGTTGATACTTTTTAAGTACATAAATATTGCATGAACATCATCATCTTTTAAACTTTCATAATTATACCAAGGCATCGGAGGCAAAAGCATTCGCCCACCTTCTAAACCTTTATATTTACCTTCTCTAATTGCCTTTTTGAATTGTTCCTCTGTCCAGTTGCCGATCCCTGTTACGTCAGGTGTTAAATTGCCTGCGAATGAAACACCCCAAGGTCCGGCAGAAGCTGTTAGGTCGGGATAAAACATGGCAAAACCTTCTTTAATCAACTTGCTATCAAATTTTATAATCGGTCTGTCTGAAGGATACCCCGACAACATTAATTCAGGAATAATTTCGGGTCCGTTGGCACCCATTTTTTTTGGAGAATGGCAGTCGTTGCAGCCAATTACGGTTACAAGGTATTCGCCATGTTTAACAACGTCTTCGGGGTTTACAGTAACCGTAGTTTTTTCTTCATTTGACTCTTGATTATTGCTTGAGCAAGATGTGATATAAAGAGCAAAGCTAATTGCCATTAATACCATAATTAAAACGTTTTTTTTCATTTTGTTTTTTACTACTGGTTAATGTTATACAATAATACGATTTATTTCTGTGTTTCGGTTTATTTTACCGTATAGGTCAAAAAATACGTCGTATACGTGAATACCGCGATTTAAGTCAAGATTCTGTAGCTATGGAAATGGGAATGAGTCCTTCCGGTTACAGTCGTATTGAAAGAGACGAAGTTTCTATACCGGGGGATAAATTAAATCGTCTTGCAGAGATTTAAAAAGTGTCTTTATGAGATCTAGTTAGACCCGAAGAATCAATTGTTTTTAATAATTATGGTACAGCAAAGGATAATAGCTTTTCTACAATTAATGGTGCATTAGATATTGAAAAAATAGAACAACTTTATAAGGATCAAATTAACCATCTTCAGCAGGAAGTAATTTATTTGAGACGAATTGTAAATACACTTGCAAAATCGCCATAAACCTTAGGTTGTTTCCCGAGCCTATTTTGATTTTTTGTTTAAAGTAAAAAAAATTTTATTGTGTATAATCAAATGTAGTTACACTTGTAAATGTAACAGGATTTTTACTCCAGGTTTGAATAGTATTACGATGCTTAATGACTATAAAATAATTACCTCCATTTATAGTTGATGGGACAGTAATCTGAGCAGTACCATCTGTATGAAGTATAGTAGTTATAGAACTCACAGCCGGATTTGATAGATGTAAGCTTTCGCGCAATTCTACAGTAATATAATCGCAAGTTGTAGGATCTGTTTCTATACCTCGATTAAACAATACAGCTTTCATCAACCCATTTGCTAAATATAACCCTTCAACAAATACCTTTAAATTTAAAGTTATATCAACGGTTACCGAAGTATTGGCTGAAACATTGTTGGCAGCATCAGTAGCATTAACCGTTAAACTTGTTCCTGTTGTTTGTGTTGGAGAAACACTTACCGTATAGGTTCCATTGGCTGCTGCAGTTGCAGTGCCAATTAAGGTTGCTCCATTGTAAACTTTTACTGTTGAATTGGCTTCCGCAGTACCTGTTACAGTAGTTCCATTAGCAGATGTCACTACTGGTGCGTTGGGTGCAGTAGCATCAACGGTTACTGTTACATAAGATGAATTGGCTGTTGAACAAGAACCACTTTGTACCACCGCTCTAAAGTAGGTAGTTGTTGAAATTGCGCCTGCTAAAGCTCCTGTTAAAGTTGTTGATGTACTGGCTATATCAATTGGGTTTGTAAATCCAGTGTCAGATGATTTCTGCCATTTTACAACGCTTCCAACATTGAATAGTAACTTCTTGACCGTTAACTGTTTCTGCTGTCATGCCTGTAATTGCAGGAAAAGTTATGTCTAGCGATTTAACCGACGTTTCTCGGATATGCCATGTGCGTAGATTTTAAGCATAAATGTTTATTTGAAGCAACATCCTGAGGTCCTGCCTATTGCTAATTAAAGTTTAGCTTTCTTATTTAAATAACAATTTGGATATGTTGAACTACTGTAAGCTCAATACTCAAAAAAAATTGCTACAGTTAGTAATATAGTCTCGCGGAAAATTAGGTTTTTTTTAAAAATACCCAAAGAACAATTTGAAGGATAATACTGACATTTTTCATTAATAAATTAGCAATAAAAATTACTATATTTGCTTTAATTAGTGTTATTATTCGAAATTAGAAGTCATCATTCACTTGAATTTTAGCAAAAAAGATGTTTCTCTAAAACTACTAAACAAACAAAACATGCTCGGATTTAAAGGCAAATATGGATTTTCATTTTCCCTTTCTAGGCTTCTCGGTGTTACCAGCCTAAAAAATAGTATCGCTCGTAAGACTGGCATACCAACAACCAAAGGCGGAATGGAACGAAAAATTGGAAGAAAGGTACTAAACTTATTGTTTAAAAAATGACAAAAACAAGCCTTTAACTTCTGACTCAGGATCACCTGTTTTACTCTTATTTGTTTATCTAATTAGCTCTTTCTTCTCTGGCTTGCTTTTCAGCATCTTTGCGTATAGGGCGAAAAGCAGAAATAGAAATAGCTTTTGGTGGGGATTGCTCTCTCTAATTTGCATTGCTGTTTTTAGTGTTTTGTCGTTCTCATTATTCCGAACCTCTAGCCCTAACCATGAAGCCGTTTATTTTTATATCGGCTTCGGATCACTGATTACTAATGCAATGGATTTATTAATATTACTAATCACCGTTTTCAAAACCAATGAAATAGAATGACACTCATTAAAAATAAAGCAAACAAAGAAAAGCTAAACACAAACGAACAAAAAACTCAAAAAGAAATTGATGTGTTTGGAGTTAAATTAATAAAGGTTGTTGGTGTTTTGGTGTAATTTTAGGTATGATAATCATCTCAGCCTTTTGGTATTGGGTTATCACAAAACTTTTTAAATTATAATTATTAAAAAAACCTTCAGCAGAAGCAACAATGTTAAATCGAGCCAAACTAATCAAGACACTAAAATGAAAAAAAAACTTACAAAAGCCATCCTATTTTTAATTGCCATAATCGGCGCGCTAACCTCAAAAGCCTCCACTTGCAAAGATTTAGAAGTACTGTTTTCAAAAAATAAATTTACTGAAACGATAACACTTGCTGATGCAATTTTAAAAGATAATCCGAGTGATATGTGCAGTTTTAACTTTTTAATTAAAAGCCTCTATAGTAAAAAATCGTATGCCGAAATAACAGACAGGATTAAGCCATTTTATAATAACTTAACAATAGAGAATAGAAAGGTTTTAAACCCGGAAATTCTAGCTACTTTATGTTCGTTTTTTAACGAAAAAACATTCCTTCGAAATGCAGTGTTTTTGGACCAACTAGCGGCATACATTATGGTTGACGAAAATACAACCAAACCTATACTCGGAAACCTTTTCAATTACTACAACGCTATTCGATTTAATCGTCCTTACCAAAGCGAAATGGAAGTAATGGAGAACCAATGCAAAAAATACACACTAAAAATGCAGCAAGTAGCCCAGCTATATATTAACATGGAAGGACTAAACGATACCGCTTCCATTGCAATGTATGACTTTTTAAATCGAAGAATACCAAACGTGGCTTTTGATGGAAGGGGATCTATACCCAAAACCGAAGGTCAATACATGCTCGAAGAAGAGCAAAATGAAATTAACTACCAAAAACTGAAAACTACGAAACAAGCAGCATCAGCAAAAAATCTCGGAACCGCATTTCATGAATTCGAAGAGCATTTTAAAGAAGCGAATTGCTATAATACTCTGATTAACTTAGACTCTGAAAATAGCCAAAATTACAAACTACTTATTGGCGCTATAAATGATTTAATTTCCCCTGAAAAAAACAATCAATCTAACCCTAAGGCATATTCGGGAATCTTAAACAACAACAAGAACCAAGCAGAAATTTTGATTGGCAAAATCATTAAAGATGCAAAGGTAATTTTACCTGATGATCGTTCACCCCTATTTATTAATTATTTCTCGCAAAATTTAGAACGTGGAATACGACTTTTTCAAGGTGATTATACGTTAATGCGATCCTATGCTGAACTGTTAATAAAAGGGCGACAATATGAGAATGCGCAGACCTTTATTAAGAAAAATCTCATTGGAAATGGGCAATGCAAAGACTGTAGCTCTTTGTTAGAAAGCTGTCATGTTTTTCTTGTCTTTAACCATTGGAGTAAAAAAGACCCTACAAAACTTTTTGACAACGCATTCCAAGAAAAATTGTCATTTGAGGTAATCAATGGCATGTTGGAAAAAGTGTCAGAACAACAAGATGTTGATACTAACATCTTGTTATTCAATCACCTTATTAAATCGTATTGGCCAATTCGCGATTCCATCGATTGGTCATATTGTGCCGATTTAGTAGATGAAAAGCTGAATAAAGAACAACTTCAATTGTTTTTAGAGGCTTTTAAGAAGTTGAAAGCTCAGAGTATGGTTGAATTCGTGGAGTACAAAATTTATTCTAATTTAGACTATCAGGTTGTGTTAAATGCAATCGATCAAAATAAAATCAGCTTAAATGTAGGTTACGATATTATCGCTGAATTTGGCTATTCCTATGCAGATTATAACTCAGATGACCATAGTGCTGGCAGCGACGAACGCAGGCAGAAAGCTAGAAAAATTGGACTGAAATTAATGCTAAAGGCGGCCACCTATAAAAAAGATGATGGGGAATTATTTAAAGCTATTGGACATTGCTACTTTTTCCTTCATCAGATAGATATAGCCCAAGTTTACTATAAAAAGGCGGCAAGTTTAGGCGCTAACATGAGTGATGTCGGAGCTATGGGTGGAGGGAAGTCAATGAAAACGGGCTCTAAGGGAGGCAAGTACTACATGAATTCCAATAACAATAAAACGTACGTGCCCAGATAATCAACTAAAAAATATTCTTTTACATTTCGGCTGCTAAATTTACATTGCATTCATTATTTTATCTACTTGCTTGTGAGTGATAAAACTTAACGCCCTAACTTAACGAATACAAATTACCTTTAGACTGCATTCAACTAAAATAACTTCCTCAAGCTAGTGTTATAAGCAAGCCAAATAGCCAACTTAGAACATCAAATTATACTTTATGAATTCATTATAATTGACAAAAAGGTAGATGAAAAAAACAATACAACAAAGCACTATTCACCTTGACAAAACAAATCAAAATGAAGATTGATTATGTTAAGGGATAATTTGTTATCTGAAATTTTTACTGATTTCGATGAGTCCATCTTTAGCGATGGCTCTATCGATCCAATGGGCCTTAGAATTATATGGACCTCCATTGGCAGTAAAATATTTCATAACAAACTCAATACAATTAGTACAGATATTAAGTTTTATACCCTTAACCTTTTTCATCATTACCTATTACAAAAATGCATCAGCGAAGATGAGGATAGCGTTAACAAATTAATTCGTAAAAAGCCTTATTACAACAAATCAGACTTGTTTGAGGGCTTAGTTATTTTTCTTGAGAATTTATTGACTAATGCCACTTTTAATGTTGGAGATAGTTCGCTTATGGTTCCCGGAAAAAACAAATTGGGTAACCTTAAAAGGAACGATGCTAAAAAGCAAACAGTTGAAAAGATAAGTGTTAATAGGGATAAAGGAATTCTTGTAAGACAATATTTATTGGGTATTCATGGTAGACATAAAGGGCCATTTCAACAAATGGGTGTTTTTAATGAGAATGCAGAAGACATTTATAATAACCCGAACATTTGGAAGGAAGCAGCAGACATATTTAAAACAAAACCCTGGAAAGAGGCTGCTGACTTGCTTACAGATTTAATAAAAAACAAACTATTAAAATCAAATACAAAATCGGGTTCTTTTATTGAGTACAAAGTTGAAGATATTTTAACCCAAGATATTACAGAAAAGTATGTTGCCTTATTAAATAAGGAAATTTATTACAAGGATAGTATCAGAACATTTTGGTTGAATAGATTGGGTTTAAACCAAGACACTGCCGGAACTTTATACAAGGAATACTTAAAACAAACAAGCAAGGAGATAAATTATCAGAAAATAATTGTGAACGCAAACAAAGCAAGTAACGACCAATTTTTAGGCGCCATCAATGCTATTGAGCCTTTGCTTACACTAATTGATAAATGTATTAATAGAATTTTAAGTGCAGCAACAGTTGATATAGATCCTGTTCTAATAAGTTTTATAGACCAATGGCTAAATAAGAATGAAGTGGATGAAAATAAAATTAAATCCTATTTGTCTGTAACTTATATAAATCAAGAAGCCATTAACAGATTACAGAAATTATTGGATATATACACTGCAGCAAAAAAAGTCGATAAGCCTGCCGAACATTTTATTATTCATTTAATAAAATACCATCAAGATATCATGAAATCGAGAGGGAATTTACATTGGGTAAGCATAGGAACAGATAATAAAATTTCGGTTCATAGATCCAATTATATTTCTAACCAATACCTAGCATATCTTGAATCAAAAGGATGGGTTAACTCTTATTATTTACCAACTGTACATAGTTTACATAAAGGATTAGTGAATGAAACTGCTTAATACGTTTAAAAATATAGTCGATGATATTTCTCCGGAGATTTGCTGGTTCACAACCTTTAATCTCAACGTGGAGATATTAGAGAAGTATGTTCTTACGGCAATAGCAGGCAAGGAACCAAGCGAACTAAAACGTGCTGAGGATTATGAGGCGCTTAATTTAGACTTAAATAAATTCAATATTAAAATATGGTACGACCATAGGGCAATGGACCTAAAGCAAGGCAAAAGAACCACGGTTGATTTATATTCTGTTGAGGCATCAAAAGTATTAGGTTCGAATTCTAACGAACCAATTTTCCATCCTAAAGTTATTTTTCTTAAAGGTGCTAAGTCTGCTTATTTAATTACCGGCTCATTTAACTTAACCATTGCAGGTTGGAGCAGCAATAGAGAGTGTGCGGTTGTTAAAGAAATTACGAATAAGGAGAATGCATTTCAGGTAATTGATTTTTTTACAAAGTTAAAACCTAAACAGTCCGACTTAACTGCCTTAAACAATTGGGCAAATGGTTTGCGTGCTGAAAAAGCCACCTGGAAGTTTGCTCATAATTTTAATACGCCAAACCTTATTACTGAAATTAAAGGCAATGAACTGCATGTTTGGTCGCCCTATTTTTCTAAAAATGCAACTGAATTATTAAACGAAATAAAGAAGTTAGGATTTAGTAAAATTAATTTGATACCCGATATATCTCAATCACAAAAGGTAAAAATAACACCTGTTGAATTGAAAAAATTGCAGGCTGATAAAGCAATTCAAATCAAAGTTGACCAAAACATCAACAAAGAGAAACAATCACTTTTTCATGCCAAAGTATGGCTTTCGAACACTAAAATTGCTGTTGGTTCATGGAACTGCTCTTACAGGGCTTTAGGCATTAAAACCCCGGCAACTGAAAAAAATATTGAAGCAGGTATCATAGAGGCAATAAACACAAAACAACGCACAGCATTACTAAGCAACCTTAAGGATATTGATACCAATTCAATATTTGGAACCGAAGAAGTTGAAATGGATAACGAATGGAAAGAGGTTCTTAAGGCCTATAGCATGAGTTGTGATATTGTTGCTAATTGGGAAAATTTTACCTACGAAACAGAATTTGACCAAACTGAAACCGGTTATACGGTTGCTCTGCCTCACGACTTAAACAAACGCTACCCATTACATAAACTAAATGGCCTTAGTTTTATTGATGGCCTTAACCGTTTATTAAAGAATAAATTGTTTACAGTTTACAATTTAAAAAACGAAGTTCTTTTTGTTGGTTACTTAAATGAAGCAGGTAAGCCAAAACGACCTGTTGATGGTTATGTTTCTTTTTATGATTTATTCGAGTCATTAACAATTGATCCACTTGCAGGCACTTACAAATCAAGAACTAAATATCAGCATGATGAGGAAGATAACAACGGTTCTGAAAAAGAGGAATTACCTTTCTTTACATACAGTGGCCACGAGTCCTATTACCTCATGTTTGTAGCATTTCAAAAATTAATAGATACCATTGAGGCTAATAACGCCAATAACCAAAAATTAGAAGATTTAGGTTTCCGACTACCAAGTAGTTTAATAAACATTAAAACACTTTTCGACAGTTCTTTTAAAAAGGTAGTTGAAGAAAAAAAGGAAGATGATTTGCTGTTTCATTATTTTATGGCAATGGAGATAAATGAGTGCATTGATTTATTTAATTACTATTACGAAAAACAGATAGAAGTACTAAACGTAGTTCAATTTGAGCAATTACTTAAAATGGATAACAAAGATTTAAGTTTCATTAAAAAAGCAATGGCAGTAAAATGAACCGTATAACCCCCGAATATATAAGTAATTATATTTCCTTTCAGTATGGCAATACCGATTGGAACTATGATCCTTTGGGGCAAAAGGACATTCCTAAAATACAGGCTGAAGGTTCGGCTAAATTATGGAACATTTTACAAGAGCGCCAAGTTGCTTTGTTAGCCGATGAAGTTGGAATGGGTAAAACCTACCAAGGATTGGCAATTATGATTACCCTTTGGTTGCAAAAACCTAATGCAAAAATTTTGCTTTATGCACCTAACGAAAATGTAGCCGAAAAATGGATAAAAGAATATGAAACCTTTATCCGTTATCATTACAAATACAGCGATGATAAAATAAAGTCCTCCATCAATGGGCAGCCTTTAAGAAAAGCCGTTTACTGCGAAAATCAATTGGAGTTACTAAAGTTTGTAAACCAAGGCTGGCCATCGCTTTACGTTTGCAAAACTTCCTCTTTGAGTAATTTTCTTTCTAAAAAAATAACACAGCAAGAAATAGATAACTTAGGTATTAAGATTACTAAAAGCGTTGATGAGAAATCAAGTGATGATGAAAAAGCAAAATGGATGTACAAGTTCGCAAAAAAGTGTAACGAGTTTATTTATACCAAACTTGCAAAAAATAACGAAACGCCTTTTGATTTAATTGTCTTTGACGAAGCCCATTACTTGCGTAATGCACATGCTGATACCTATAGAAGTTTGGTAGCGCATTCGTTTTTTGCCAAAAGAGATATTAAAAATCACGAAGGGCAAAAAGATGCCATGGCCTTTTTATCTCAAAAGGCATTGTTGCTAACGGCTACACCCAATCATTCAAGTTCAAAAAACATTGAGAGTATTGTAAACATATTTAACAACGATTTTAAAGGTGCATCGGCTGCCGATATTCTTGATCAAATATGCGTAAGACGTTTTAGGAGATTAAACGGAAAAACAAAGCATCAATACCGTAAGGAATTAGATGAACCGGTTGAAATGAACAGCATCAAGGAAAAACTATTCTTTGCCATGTACCAGCGCTCATTAGTAAAACATAAGGCAGAGCAATTTAAAAAGCAAAAAGATACGTCAAAAAGACAAAACCCTTACCGTTTACTTTATGGTTATTTAGAGGGATTTGAGTTTTTACCGACTAAAAAAAGTGAAATACTAAAACCAACAAAGGATCAAAATACATCAAGCGATTTTGATGCAAGGGATGATAAACGAGTTATACAGGAATTAGCCGAGGCACATTACAAAGTTTATAAACATTATCCTATACACCCTAAGTACAAAAAAACAACAGATAATCTAACACCTGAGGGAGGCGACAATTTGCATCCGGATAAAAAGGTTGTTTTTGTAAGAAGAATACCATCTGTTTTTGAATTAAGCCGAAGAATAATTGAGACCTACGATAATCAGTTTACCAACCTATTATTAGATGCAAAAGGATTGGATGTACCGAAAGATTTTAAGGCATGGAATGAAAATAAGTTAAGAGCCTACTTCGCAACAGAAGCCAAAAGCAGGTTTGATGATACGGATGAAAATGATGCTGCCACAAATGAAGTGGATGAAATAATTGAAGATGATCCTTATAATGTAGCATCTAAATACTACTCACTTTTTACTATTAGGAAAGAGGGAAAATACCGAACAACCGATTGTACAAACTTCAGAAATCGTTTTTTAAAGGAGTTTCAATTGTTTTCAATATTCATGCAGCCCGGTGTTGATTATTTAGATAAACACTACACCTTTAAAACGTATGAATACCAAGGCGAAAAAAGAAACTATGCTGTAACAGCACGTAAATTAAGATTTAACGCTTTAGACAGCAAAAAGCAAGATCATTTGTTTAGTTATATAAGTTTCCCTAATGATTTAATTGAAAAAGCCGGGCAAGACCAAAGTTTCCCCACTCTATTTACAATTTGGATAAATGCAATTAAGCAATCAGATAATGACTTATTACAGGAAGCATTAAGCGATTATATTTTATTTACAGAAATAGAAAAAGAAGCATTTACCAATTACTTAACCAAAGGTTTACTTTTTGCCAGCAGTTATCTTATTTTGTTTTATGCTAATTTTAAAAGCATTACTAAAAAACGAAATCCTAAACCCGATGAATTGTACTTGGAGTTTTGTAAAACAGTAGAAAAAGATATGTTGCCAAAAGGCTTGGCCATATTAATAGCCAAAGCCGTTACAAGTTTTAAAATATTTTATAAAAAGGAATTAAATCTAACTCAAGAAAATTTAATAAGCGAAAAATGGGCTTTTTTAAATAATACCTCTCCTGTGTTTCCGGTTTGTGCCGAAACTAACCGTAGCAGTATTTTAAAGGCGTTTAATACACCTTTTTACCCTAATGTATTAGTGGCAACTTCCGTTTTACAAGAGGGTGTTGATTTGCATTACCATTGCAATGAGGTTATACATTATGGTTTAGCATGGACGCAAGGAGATAATGAACAACGTGTTGGCAGAGTTGATAGGTTGAATGGTAAAATGGAAAATCAATTGAAGAAATCGGATACTGCAATTTTACCAATTCACTATCCTTATTTAAAAAACACAATTGACCAAGACCAAACGGCACGTTTTATTTTACGTAAAAAAGAAGCCGAAAAATTAATTGACCAATTTGTACCAATTGAGCAAAGCAATGAAATTAACTATTTAGAGCGTGTGGATGAAAGTGATTGGAAAAACAGTTTTAATAACCCTACACAATCAACTTACGAAAACAAAGATCCTTTTCCGGTTAATTACAATAAAGATTTTGAGGGTATTGAACGTACAACTTTAGATGTGCAGCATTCAACTTCAAGCAAAACAATTTTAGAGCCTGTGTTAAATGCTTTAGCAAACCATTTTAAAAAGGATTTTTATGTGTATGATAGCAGCCAACAAATTGCCGATAATAAAGTATTTGCCATTAAACACATAAGAGCCAATGGACGCCACCAACCTATTATTGCCGAGTTTAACTATTACGAACCTGGCTTACACATTTTAGGCAAACCGGTTTATTATTTACGAATTAAAACTCCCATTTACCGGAGAGGATATAAATACGATAACCTTACTTGGTTTGGCAAGCAAAAGGAAGTGTATGCAGCCAACCCGGTTATAAAAATTGGTTTTGATAATTATCGTAAAGATGAGTTTAAGTATTTTGTGTCTGCCGATTTACCTGTGTTTATAACCGAGAGTAAACAACTCAATTTAAGTGAGACAGAAGTAATACAAGTAATCCATGACCTAATTGACTTTGCTGATGATTTAGAAAAGACCTATACCTTGAACAAGGACATCCTCAATGACAGTATAATTGAAGATAATTTGCCTACGTGGAATAAAAAAGTTGATGGTTTAAGTATGGACCGAGGTAACGAAACTTCGCAAAAATGGCAAACTAGTAACAAGTATTTATATAGGCAGAAAAAACATTCTGAAAACTTTAAATTATTAAACCACATGTATTCCTACAATATGGACGAAGTATTTGTAAAGCATTACCGAAACTTTGGCGAAGACTACCGTTCTGTTGGCTTTTATAAAAACGATGCCTTACAAGAAGAAACAAAACTATACAACTACATTTTTGAAAACGAAAATATTTAATAAAAGATAAATACCTATTAGAAACAAATGGCCAGCTTATAACAGCGGGTTTAATAAATTGTCGGTTCAGTGGTTACCGGAAGTTCAGTTTTCCAATGGAACATTTGTGGTAGCAGACAGTTTAGTGCTCCGAAATCGCCAACTTCTTAACCCCCCGAACCGTTAGCGGTAAGCAATATGACGACAACGCCACATATAATGAAATTTATCTCAGGGTTACTATTACTAACCTTGACAAATTGTAACAGACTAACAAGTTTAAATGAAGAACCGTATTCGAATGACTTTATAGGACAGATTGATTCTACAGAAAAGGATTTTTTAAAGGGCTTCAAGTTTGATGGTTACTTCGGTCAAAAAACTGGAGACAAAAACACCTGTTATTGCTTGCTTGGCCAAGGTTTCTTCAGGTCACCTCATTCATCTAATTCGGACAGTTTGCTGAAAAGTTGGTTGACAAGCCATCCAAATGCAATTGTAGTTAAAGTTTCTACACTAACATCATATGAAAAATCAAATGAACCCAACGACTTGATTTATTGTTGGGTAATTGAAGGTAATGAAACATTAAATAATTATCTTGTTAGAGAGGGTTGTTATCCTAGTGGCACAATGCAAAGACCTAAGACTTGGGATGAAATGTCCAACGAAGAAAAAGAGCTCTTCGATAACACTGACAAATATAAAGTGACAGTTCATATTGATAAGAAAGTTTACGACTACTTTATAGAAAAAATTAAATCAGCAGAAAAATATGCTAAGGACAACAAACTCGGAATTTGGGCCAGGACTGTCGATGAAGAGTAATTTGCCTACCGCTAACAGCACATTGGCAATAGGCGGGGTTTCGTCTCCGCTTGACAGTTTTGAGGTAGTCGAAAGTTCAGTTCTCCGAACTAACTTTTGTGCTCCGAAATCCGCCACTGCTATGAAATTCATGCCTATTAATTTTATTGAAGATACGAATTGCTCATGGAAATTATCTATTTTTAAGAGATTACTTATAAACAAAATTAATAGTGGATTGTGGAGTTTATTTACACTCTGACGTTAGCGACAAGCGCCTCGGATGCCATAAAAGTATATCATCAATCGAGTAATTGTAAAAAGACAACAGTGGTTAGAAAAAGAATAAA
>CAIXTT010000015.1 GCA_903922455.1 uncultured Bacteroidota bacterium
ATCTAACATCTAACATCTAATATCTAATATCCTTTGGCCACTTCAAAAAATCCAAAGTTTAATCCCGCAGCGCCGTCGGCAAGCCTTTGGCGGCCGATGGATAGCTATCTGGACTAAAATCTAACAACTAACAACTAAACTCTAACTGCACGGGCGGCGACGAAGGCATTAAAAAAAGGATCTAAGGGATCAGTACCTCCATAATTATCTTCAAAAATATCAGTTAACACAAATCCATTTTTTAAAAGATCACCAATTTGAGCATCCAGAGAATGTCCAAAAATTAAGGGTTCATTTTGATCTGTATACATGGAACGCTCTTCATCCGTAAGAGATTCGGTGTCGGAATAAGGCATTTTATATTTAAGTGAAAATACATTTGTTTTTGGATCTTTATATAGCAACATACTTTCTGCTTTTGTAAAGCCCCACATCAACACACCACCTTTCTTTAAGATCCGCGCGCAATGACTCCACACTGGTTTTAATTCGGGAACAAAACAATTAGAACAAGGGTGGAAAATTAAATCATAATAATTCGAAGGCAAGGAGGATAAATCCATCATATCACCTTGAATGGCTTTTACTTTTAAATTAAATTTCTCAGCTGCATCTACATCCTGCTTCAATTGTTCCTCCGACAAATCAAAAACGGTTACATGGGCACCCGCAGCAGCGAGCGCGGGAACTTGTTGACCTCCACCCGATGCTAAAGCCAATACTTGAGCGTCTTTCAATTCCGAAAACCATGAAATCGGAACGGGTATCGAAGGAGTTAAAACAATATTCAACTCTCCTCTTTTAGCTGCTTCAATTTGTTCAAGCGAAAAAGGAACCGTCCAACGATTCCCTTTTTTTACTTCGTCATTCCAAGCTTGTTGATTGTACTGAATGATATCCACTACTATAAAAAGTTAAGTCGAGCCATGAAGGTCTCTTTATAAGACTTACCTATGGGAATAGTTTTATCTCCGATCAACACTGTATTCTCATCGAGCACATTAATCTTATCAAGCGGAATAATATAACTACGATGCACACGTAAAAAGCGGCTAGTTGGTAATTTCAATTCAATATCCTTCATCGTTGAATGAATCACAAATTGATCGGAAGTAGTTTGAATGATCACATAATTATCCATGGCTTGAATCCATGAAATATTATCTAAATATACTTTCACCAACATAGAACCTTTCTTAACAAAGAAAGAATTATTGATGATTTGATTATCTAGAAAGGTTGCTTGTTGTGGCAACTCTGGTAATTTCTCATTGGATGCATTTTTATCAGACATCACAATAGCGCATCCTAGAAATTGGTTTTTTTCATCGTGAATGGGAGATGCAGATACAGAAACATTTGCACTGGTATTATCACGTTTCACAATGATGTGACAATCTTTATTTTCCCAGGGTTCATTTTTACGCATGGCCCCTAACAAGTCCTCTTTCTTCACTGAAACACCGCCTTCAATTTCCAAATTAAACATTTGAAATGCATCCATTCCCACAGCTGTAGCTGTAGAGTAACCAAAAATATTTTCGGCTTTATCGTTTAGGTAAGAGACACGTCCATCAGTATCCATTACGCATATCGACTCCTCTACTCGAGCCAATGCATTTGCTAAGCGGTGCTGGTTATCTCTAACTTCTCTATCCTTAGAAAACTTAAATAATGCCATTTCCACTGTCGTTTTCAAATCCGACTCATTAAACGGTTTTACCAAATAGCCATAGGGTTCTGTAACTTTAGCACGATCAAGCGTGGCTTGATCTACATAAGAAGTTAAAAAGATCACAGGAATATTATACTTATCCTTTATGTGTTCAGCGATATGAATTCCATCTTCATCCCCTTTCAATTTAATATCTAGAAATACTAAATCAGGTTGAATCTCTTCCAACTTTTCGTATGCCGAGGCGGCTGAAGAAGCCGTTGCGGGAACTTCATAACCTAATTTTTCAAGTGATTTTTGGATGTCTTTGGCAACAATACTTTCGTCTTCAACGACAAGAATTCGGGTTTTGCTCATTCGTGTGTTTGGTGTTAACTAATGCGTCTAAAATTAATAATATATTTCACACCGTGCCCGGGTGATGTTTCAATTTCCATTTTACCTTCCAATTGATCGGTAAGAGCTTGAATCAATTGAATCCCTAAAGAATCTGATGTGTCAATGGAGAATCCTTCTTCCATTCCACTTCCATTATCGCTGATTACTAGGCGAAAACGATCCGTTTCAGTTTGATTGAGTTCAATATTAATCTCACCATGCGTTGCCTTGTTAAACGCATGTTTCAAAGAATTGGATACGATTTCATTAATCACTAAACCACAAGGGACAGCGGTGTCGATATCCAAAGATATTTTCTCTGCATGAATCTTTAAAGAAATCTTTTCATTTGAAATCTTGAAAGAGCGCATTAAATTTTCAGATAGGCGGCGGATATAATCATCGAAATCAATTTTGGAGAGGCCGTCGGATTGATAAAAACGTTCATGAATTAAGGCCATACTTTTAATTCGATCTTGACCTTCTTTCAGGGCTTTGTAAGCATTTTGATCGGTGACATAACTTGTTTGAAGGTTGAATAGACTGATAATAATTTGCAAATTATTTTTTACACGATGATGAATTTCTCGCAACAACAACCCTTTTTCTTCGAGGGCTTCGCGGATTTGCTCTTCCATGTGTTTACGCAAAGTGATATCGGTATCGATTACTACAATATTTTTCAATTGACCTTTATCATTTAGAATGGGCGTTAAGGTAGAAGAAGCCCACTTATGTTGTCCATTTTTATGTGAGATTTCCGATTCATAAATAAAAGACCTTCTTAAACGAATACAATCATCCAAATGAAAGAGCACATCAGTATTGGTGGTTAAATCTTTTAACGTGCCGCCTCTTATTCGTCGTGTTTCCTCCAATAAGAATCCCGTCATTTTGGTGTAGCCCGTATTTACCCATTCCAACTCCATATGTTCATCAAAAATCATAACTGCATTATCAGTTTCCGAAGCCACGAGAGACAGTTTTGCTAACTCCAAATTCTTTGCTTGTAACTCACGCGTGCGAGATTCCACTTTACGTTTAAGCAAATCTTGACTCTTACGTAGTGCCCGAGTTCTTACACGATAAGCTAACATGACCGAGCCTGCTCCTACTACAACATACAGTAAGTAGAAGAAAGGAGTTTTCCATACCGGTGGTAGGATTGTAAAACTGTAAGTAACGGGTATACTCCATTCCTTTCCATTGGCACTTGCTTGCACTTTAAAAATATAAGAGCCTGGAGAAATATTCGAGTAACTAGAGATTACATTTTTGGTTGGTGGTGACCAGCCTTCATCACTTCCTTCCAGAAAATATCGATAGCGCACTTCTTCAGGTGCTGTCAAATAAATTCCATTACACACAAAGCTTAAATGATTACTATTATGTGGCAAGACCAATTCTTCTGGGAGTCCAGTCTGTGGATTGACCTTAAACTTTTTCTTCTTCCAATTTGTGTTTTCCAAAAACAATTGAACATTACTAATCGAAACAAAGGGCATAGCAACAGGCAGATCCCCAGCCTCAGGATTGTATCGAATCGCTCCATTTACTGTTGCGAACCATATATTCCCTGATTTATCTTCACAAGCTGCATTACTCTCGACACCCAAGAAACCATTACTCTTATCGTAATGATTCAAGCTAACACTTCCTTCTTCAATATATTTTTTCCAGTTAATCACATCTAGACCTTCTGAAGTACCTAACCACAATTTATTTTTACTATCAATAAAATTGAACAATATCTTTTCATTATTTAATCCACTTTTCATATTTATTATTGAAATAGGATTAGACTGTTTCCCTGAATTGTAACGGATCACTCCGAACTCATAAGTACTCACCACTAAATTTCCATATCCATCATTGATAATAGAAGTGATGGGTGATTTAGGCAATCGGTTAGACTCATCAAAACTTTTTGCACGATTCTCATCCAAAGAAAAAAGTCCTTTTAAAGTTCCCACCCAAACCACGCCATGAATATCTTCATACAAAACGCGGACTTTGTCATTCGACAATCCTTCGTTCAGGCCTATCTGATATAATCTTCCATCGGGTGTGAATTTATAAATTCCTTTATCTGTTCCAAAATAATTATTTCGCTTTTTATCCTGTAAAAACGCATAAATAATAAACGATTGCAATTGAGGATACATCAAATCGATACGACCCGATACATGATTAAATCGAGCAGGACCATTGGTAGTTCCAAACCAAATAAATCCTTCTTTATCTCCATTTATACTCCAAATGGTATTACTCTTTAATCCATCCTTGGTTGAAAAATTTGTAAAATGATTATTCTTAAAATAATTTACACCTCCCGCTAATGTTCCAAACCAAATTCCGCCACTAGAATCAGGAAAAACCGAAAGTACATTATTATTTGAAATCCCATCGGCATTCGTAAAAGAAACAAATCGATCACCATTGTATTTATACAATCCATTGAGCGTACCTAACCAATAATTTCCTTCCCAATCTTCCCATAAGGATTTTACAATATTTGAATTGATGCCTTCACTCATTTGCACCGATTCAAAATGTCCTTTTACAAATTTGGCGATACCGCCCCCGTAGGTTCCTACCCATGCGTTTCCATAATGATCGATCATTATACTTTCAACACGCTCGTTAGGAAGTCCATGTTGCTTTGTATAATTCGTAAACTTTTTACCATTCCACACACTTACTCCCTCGTAAGTTCCCAACCAAATATTTCCTTGTTTATCTTCTTTAACACAATAAACGATATTACTTAACAATCCATTTTCGGTTGTCAAATTTGTAAACCTCCCACCCTCAAACATACTTACACCACCAATCGTTGTGACCCATACTCGACCTTTACTGTCCAATAATAAATCAAAAACATTATTGTTGACAAGGCCTTTTACTTGGGTGATATTATAAAAAGATTTTCCATCGAATCGACTAATCCCTTCGGATGTTCCCACCCAAATATTTCCTTTTTCGTCTTGACAAAGGGCATTAATATTATCACTTAACAATCCATCATTAGAAGAAAAATTAGAAAAAGTAGTTCCATTATACTTCACCAATCCTTTACGAATAGTTCCCAGCCAGATGTTCCCTAGCCGATCTTCCATAATGGACTTTACTGGATTATTAAATAAAACGTTTCCTTGATCAAATCGTGTGAAGGTTTTACCATCGAAGCGACAGGCTCCACTCATTGTTCCGATCCAGAGCCGGCCAATCTTATCTTGAAAAATTGAATTCAGATGATTTCCAGGAAGCCCTTCTTGCGTCGTAAAATTTACGGTATTAAACCTTTGACAATCAGCATTCAATGCTGAAAACAGGATGAATACAAGAAGGATAATATGCGGGGTTTTGAATTTCACTGGTTTTGGTAAAGAAAATGTTATTTTTCTACGTGATTTGTCGTGCAATGTTATGAAAAAGTAGAATCCCTTATTTTACTTACTCAAATAGTCGTAAGAATTATTAGATTTTTAATAAATTTCAATCATTTC
This sequence comes from uncultured Bacteroidota bacterium, assembly GCA_903922455.1. Taxonomy (GTDB): domain Bacteria; phylum Bacteroidota; class Bacteroidia; order AKYH767-A; family OLB10; genus JAJTFW01. The sequence goes on from CAIXTT010000015.1 coordinate 5,563, forward strand.
ACCCTGTAAAAGTGCACATTAACGTATATAAATAGTATTTTTGGAAAAAAAGTTGAAATTGATTGTAATTCCCTTTGCAATGAATGACAATAAGATTGTACATTTGCTCCTATACATTCGTTAGACCAAAACTTATTAAAAACAATTTAAATAACAACATGACAACACAAATTACTCAAGGTGTATGGAAGTACGTAATAGGCGTGTTTCTGGCAGTGACTAGTCTTTCAGCTGACGTAAAAGCTCAAAGTGTCACCATTGTCCCTTCTGGACCGATTGTATGCGCAGGTACCAAGCTAGATGCTGTGGTTACTGGATTAAATGGACCACTTACTTATCAGTGGAATGGTGGAGCAACCACCTCTTCTATTTTCATTAATCAAACTGGATTTTACAGAGTATCTGTTTGGGGATTTGTTAACGGAGTGCAAATTCGTGTTCGTAGTGCTTGGACACCCTTCTTAGTTATCCCAGGAACAAATGCTAGTATTCTACCAGCAGGTCCTGTAAATATTTGCCCTGGACAATCAGCTACCTTATTTGGTAGTGGTGGACAATTCTTTAGTTCTTATTCATGGAGCACTGGTGCCACTACGCGTAACATCATTGTTAATCAAACAGGAGATTACACATTAACCGTAACTAATAGTTTTGGTGCTTGCAGTACTGGAACGAGTGCTACGGTTCATGTAGAAGTATTTGATTCAGGATTTCAACCTGCAATCACTCCAGTTGGTCCTCTTACAGTTTGTCAGCCAGGTTATGTAAACCTTTCTGCTGATCCAGGTTTCAGTACTTATTCTTGGTCGACTGGTGCTACTTCTCAAAACATTAGTGTTTTAATGGATGGCTTACAACAAGGAGCTGTTCTAGATACATTAACTGTAAGTTTAACGGTTAGCATCAATAATGGACAATGTACATTCACTAATCCTGGTGTTGTAACTCGTTCTATTCGTCAACCTGAATTAAATGCTGCAGCTTGTGGAAATTTAGGATTGCTTGTTTCTGATAGTATCAAAAGTGAAATTGTTCTTTCTTACTTAACAGATCCTGAATATCAGTTCGAATTTGAAGAAACTACTGCTCCTGGTATTACCTTTAGTCATGTTTCTAGCAGTCGTTGGTGCCGTTTAGCTGACGTTTCGCCAGCTATCCAAGCTAACAAATTCTATTTAGTTAGAGTACGTGCTATTGTTGATGGTATTCCTTATTGCTATGGTGATCCTTGCGTAATTGGAATCGTTAACACTCCAAATGCTTTTGATGCTACTCGTTTAGCGGATGGAATTACATCTTCTGTATTCCCTAACCCTTCTGCTGAGTCCTTTAACTTAGTGTTACGTGGTTTTGAAAATGACCTAACTATCGCTGTTAATGTAACCGATATGACAGGTCGTACTGTAGATACATTTACTTATGATGCACATGCTGGCATGATGACATTCGGTCAGGATTTGTCAAATGGCATATACATGGTAACTGCTCAACAAGGAAACAAGACTACTCAATCAAAGATTGTTAAAACCAATTAATAGTTTAACCTTTAAACTGCTTGCATAAGAAAGGCTCCTTCTAGGAGCCTTTCTTATTTTTATGAACTTCCATAATTATAAATATGTCCTCAATCATCAAAGTAGTAGCTGCCATTATTTACAATGAAGAAAATCGATTCCTGATGGCGCTCAAAAAGGCAGGAAAAAACTTAGCCGGCTATTGGGAATTTCCTGGAGGCAAAGTAGAGAAAGGGGAAGATGAACTGGTCGCAATAAAAAGAGAAATAAAAGAGGAGTTAAACCTTGAGCTAAAGGACATTCTTTTCATTTTCAGATATCAATATCTAGAAAATGGTCAAACAATTGAGATCACCTTTTTTCGAGCTCAAATCGATCGAGGTAATATGGTTTTAACCGACCATGATGAAATTGCATGGATGAATGAAATGGAGACGCATAAATATAAGATAGCTCCAGCAGATTTGGAGACAATAAAACAAATTTATTTAAATCAAAAAGCCTAGGGTTTAAACAAAAAAAGCCTAGGGTTTAAACAAAAAAAGCCTAGGGTTTAAACAAAAAAAGCCTAGGGTTTAAACCCTAGGCTTTTTATTAATTTTTTATTTTAATTAATCACCAATTTTTTTACGCTACGTCCCTCTTGAGCAATGATAGAAACGAAATATAAACCGGATGCCATTCCCTTCGTGGAAAAGCTGAAATTTTTATCTGACTTTATTTCTGTCGTCAATACTTTACCTTGAAGATCGGTTAATTCTAATCTTACTTTTTCAGTTGGAGCTTGATTTAATGTAATATTTACCAATTGGTTTTCTGCAGATGGGTTTGGAAAAAGCGTAAACGAATTCGTATTATTAATTTCATTAACAGAGGCGAACATTGGTGTTGGATCCAATACAAACAAACCATTTTGCATATCAGATACGATGACATTACCACTTGGAAAATAAGGATAAGCTCCCCAAGCGCCTTGATAAGGCGGACTTGGGTAGGGTCCACCGAAAGCAGTTTGATTATGAGTATCAAAATATCCGAGGCGTACAGGGTTGGTAGGAGTACTTACATCATACACTTGCAATCCATCTTGATAATACGCGATATAACAGGTAGTCCCTACCATAAAAGGATTATGAGGAGTAGGTCCAACATTACTACTGAAAGTAGATTTCATGGTTAAGTTTGAAAAATCGGTTACATCCAACACTTTTACCGGTAGTCCACTTGGAACTTCATCCATAAATACCAACGTAGAACCATCCTCAGTTAACGCACTACTATGATTATATCCCTGAGATGGGTAAGAAGTAAATGATCCTAACAAACTAAAATTATTCACAACCGTATTGTATTTAAAAAGGAATAACCCATCAAAGCCACACGATGCATAAACTGTATCATTTCGCACAAACATATCATGCACTTGATTACTATTTAACAGACTTGGGTAATCGGTATTTAACTTTCTGAGCAAGGTAGGCTGCAAAGGATTAGTTAAGCTAAAAACAGCCAAAGCAGCAGTATTTGCAAACTGTCCACCTTTCACGGTACCTGTATACAGTTTATCTCCATCCACGAAAATGGTATGTGATCTTTCGAAGATGGAAGTACCATCGTACACTACACTAACCGAATCGGGAAGGTATTGCAAATCGACAATTTGAAAACTATTGGGTGCTCCATCGTCAGAAACTAAGTAAGCAAAGTGATCATAGGTTTTAATTTCTCTCCAGATGCATGAATCACGTCGGCCGGGCACAAAATCCACTTCAACAGGCAAAGCTGGATTTGTGATGTCGATAAAATATACTCCGTTTGTTGCTCCGAGAAGGGCATATTCATGGCCCAAACCATCATCCCAACCCCATACTCCATTGTAGCGAATGCCATATCCTGGCTCTGCAGGGACGCTTAAATCGTCCCAAACGGAAAGAAGATTAATGTTTTGTGAAGTATAAGTACCTTGTGCCTTTGATTCAATAGAATATGAAAGTACAATAGTAAACAGAATGATACTTTTAGTAATAAGTGGTTTCATGGTAATTGGATAAGTGTAGGCTAAGATAAAATTAATAATGCTATTGTTCATCATTGAAGTGTACAAATCTTTTTTCGTACCAAAAATGATTAGAATTTCAATTTTTTGAAGCGTTTGTAACGAAATTTAAGACCATCTCATCTAAATTACTTTTTGCGTTTGGTAAAAAGTTCACTTCCATATCGATGATATAGATGGGTAATTCCTTAAGATGGTATTGGATTTCTTTATTCATAATTCGCATCTGATCTTTACGGGTAGTCACTAAAACATGGGCTTGGTCAGATGTTTTTGCGAATTTCAAAAAATCATATTTCAATTGAATTGCATCCGCCACCGAAAAATCATGATGGTCGGGATAAAATTTAGTTTTCACAACCTCACTTTTCCCCTCTATAAACTGCTTTAGGGGAGAGGGGTTGGCTATGCCACAAAAAAGGAATACGCTTTTGAATTTCAAGGAATCCATTTGCAAAGTGGATCCATCCATCCCCAACAATTCCTCACGGTAATGGATATACGAAAAATGAATACTTTGATTTGATTTCAAGCTTGCCTTAGCAACCATCTTCCCTTGATCGACTTCATTCATTGAAGAATCACATTTGGTAAAGATAATAGCATCCGCCCTCCTGCTCCCACTCCTCGGCTCACGCAAATTTCCAGCAGGCAACATAAAATCATCATAAAAAGGTTGATTCTGGTCACTCAACAAAATATTAAATCCGGAATGGAGGTATCGGTGTTGGAAGGCATCATCCAAAATAATAACTTCTGGAGGATTTTCACTCTTCAGTAATTCATTCACACCTTCCACTCTCTTTTCACACACGGCAACCATCAAGGGAAGACCTGAGTGAGTATATTGCAAAGGCTCATCTCCTACTTCGCGAGCTGTACTTTGTAACGTAACCCATCTAAAACCTTTCGAATCCCGTCCATAGCCTCGACTCAAAATAGCCACCTTATAATTTGAAGATAGCAACTGAGCTAGATACAAAGCCATAGGCGATTTTCCAGTTCCGCCAACCGACAAATTGCCAATATTAATGATGGGTACTTTGAAAGATGTCGACTTCAAAATACCGAAATCAAAAGCCCAATTACGGAGTCGAATGATCAATCCATAAATCCAACTGAGGGGAAGCAAGAGCATTCGCATGGGTCAAAATTAATCATAATCCCAACCCATTGTGTAAATTTGACTCCTTACTACTAGAAAATGCTTCCACTACAAGATATAATTCAGGAACTAGAGCGCTTAGCGCCATTGCGTTTGCAGGAATCTTACGACAATTCGGGATTGATTACGGGTGATCCATCCATGAATATCAATTCCGCATTAATTTGTTTGGATTCTACAGAGGCGGTCATTGATGAAGCCATTCGAAGAGGATGTAATTTAGTGATTGCACATCACCCCATTGTTTTTTCAGGATTAAAAAAAATTACAGGCAGCTCTTATATAGAGCGTGTCATCATCAAAGCCATCCAAAATAACATTGCCATTTACGCTATCCACACTAATTTAGATAATGTAGCTCAAGGGGTTAATGCAAAAATTTGTGAGCAATTGGGCTTACAAAAAACGCGCATATTAGCGCCGATGGCTAATCAGTTGAAAAAGCTGGTCACCTTTACTCCGATTGCCGCATCAGCAGCTGTAAAAAATGCAATTTTCAATGCAGGTGCAGGAGATATTGGAAATTACAGTGAATGCAGTTTTAGTGTTTCGGGAGATGGAAGTTTCAAAGGAAATGAATTAAGTGATCCGCATATTGGCAAAAAAGGAGAGCGACATGTGGAAAAAGAAGAACGCATCGAAGTCATTTTTCCGAGTGGGAAGGAAGGTGCTATTCTTTCAGCCTTGATGGGTGCCCATCCTTACGAAGAAGTGGCATATAACATTTACTCCTTGACCAATTTACATCCACATCTTGGAGCGGGCATGGTAGGAGAATTAGAAGAACCCATCAAAACAGAAGCTTTTCTGGACCGTATCAAAGACCGAATGAAGGCTAAAGTGATCCGACATACGGCTTTGATTAAAAAAGACATTCAAACCGTTGCAGTATGCGGAGGATCAGGGAGTTTCTTGTTGAACGAGGCAAAAAAAGCCACAGCAGATATCTTCATTTCTGCCGACTTCAAATACCATCAGTTCTTTGATGCTGAAGACAAAATCATCATTGCTGACATCGGACACTTTGAAACTGAGCAATTTACAATCAACCTAATTGGTGATTACCTAAGGGAAAAATTCACTACCTTTGCCGTCCTATTCACGGAGACAAACACCAATCCAATTTACTACCACTAAAAATGGCTGCTAAAAAAATAAAAGAAGAAGTACCAGTTGCTGAAGCTCCCAAAAAGCCAACGCCCATTGTTCGAAGCATTGACAAAGGAGACAATACCATCGAAGACAAACTTCGTGCATTGTACCAATTACAATTAATCGACAGTCAGGTTGATCGCATTCGCATCACTCGCGGTGAGTTACCGATGGAGGTGAGTGATTTGGAAGATGAAATTGCAGGATTACAAACGCGTATCAACAATTATGCGGAAGAAGTAAAAGCAATTGATGATCAAATCAAGGCAAAGAAAAACTCGATTAAAGATTCACAAACTTTAATTAAAAAATACCAGACGCAACAAGGCGCAGTAAAAAACAATCGCGAATTCGATTCTTTAAACAAAGAATTAGAATATCAGCAATTGGAAATTCAATTATGCGAAAAACGCATTAAAGAATTTACTGCTGATTTAGCTGCGAAGAAGCAAATTTTAGATGCTTCTGAATCTACTTTAGAAGGACGCAAAATTGATTTAACAAACAAAAAAGGTGAGTTAGATTCCATCATTGCTGAAACAGAAAAAGAAGAGTTGGAATTATCTACTGAATCCAACAAAGCATCTGATATCATTGAAGCGCGTTTATTATCGGCTTACAAGCGTATTCGCGAAAATGCAATCAATGGTTTAGGTGTTGTATCTATTACCCGTGATGCTTGCGGAGGTTGTTTCAATAAAATTCCACCACAACGTCAATTGGATATTCGTCAACGCAAAAAAGTAATTGTTTGCGAACATTGCGGAAGAATTTTAGTGGATGCAAATATTCTTGACAAAGATTAATCCCTAACCATTAAAAAATCAGTAAGCCGTCTCGATAAACATCGGGACGGCTTTTTTTTGGGGGAAATAAATTAAAAATTTTGAAACAATTAATCATTCCCAAAAGCGAAACGGCGCAAAATATTGCGCCGCTGCAGGGACTCTAACTATAAACTTAAGCCCGTCTTCTATAAAATTGGATTTCATCCAATTTTATAGAAGACGGGCCCTTTTTAAGGGGTGTATAATTATAACGTCGCCATAAATGGCGACGTTATAATTTGGTCGCGATGCTTCTCGATTGGCTATCAAAATCTCTACGAACTGTTGATAATCTTTTAGATGAGCATTGACACTTAAGACAAATATTGGAAATGCTTTTTTGGGGGGGGGGGGATAAATCAAATACTATTCTTCTGAACTTTGAATGTCTTCTTTATCTTGATGATCTTCTTTCTCCTGATAATCTTCTTTCTCTTCTTTTGGTTGATTTTTCAAATAGCGTTCGCTCTTTTTACCTTCGAATAAATCATAGCCCAACAAGCGACATTCAAGAGGTCCGTTAAAGAGCTTCATTTTACGATTAGGGCGCAAACCAATGGCTTTAGCACCTTCAGGACTACCTGTAAAAATCCATGCTTTACATCCAGCGTAATGATGCTTTAATCTTTCACCTAATGCTGCATATAATTTTTCTAAATCATCTACTTCCAATTTCTCACCGTAGGGTGGATTGATGATAATGAATGCTTTCTTTTCTTCGTGTTCAAAATCGCGGAAATCGCCACATGACAATTTCACCATATCCTCTACACCTGCTGACTCTACATTTTCGATAGCTTTCAAAAACACATAACGGTTCAATTCATTTGCATAAATTTTTACTTCGGATTCTACGATACGCTCTAATTGTTTTTCACGAATAAGTTTGAACAATTCCTCGTCGAAGTCGAGCCATTTTTCAAAAGC
>CAIXTT010000016.1 GCA_903922455.1 uncultured Bacteroidota bacterium
GCTCTTTTGTGCCCTCTAGTGTTAAAAAAAACAGTATCCAACAACTCATTCAATCCGAAGAGAAAATTTAATGAAACTAGAAATCAAATAGTGAAATAAGTGACATTATCAATCAACCTCGGTCCTTCGGTAAGCACAGCAATACACGCTTGCACTTGGTTGCATTCATTCCAGTCGTGAATGGCTTGTAGTGTATCGGGATTTACGATTTCAAAATACTCTACTTTTAAAAGTGGACTTTGTTGAATGTATCGAATCACTAATTCTTTAACAGCTTCCACCGTATGAAAGGGAATAAATTCCTGTGCTGTCATCATGCTTTTGAAGATGAGTGGAGCTGCTTTGCGTTGTGGAGGGGTGAGTAGCAGATTACGTGAGCTCATTGCTAATCCATCTTCTTCTCTCAACGTATCACAACCTATAACGTTGACGGGTAGCCGTAATTGCTTCACCATGTTTTTGACAATTGCTAATTGCTGAAAATCTTTTTTGCCAAAATAGCCAGCGCGCGGATTTACAATTTCGAATAATCGATTTACTACGGTAGCCATTCCTTTAAAGTGTCCTGGACGAAATTCGCCTTCCATTACTTTTTCCAATGGGCCAAAATGAATGTCGAGTAATTGTTTCCCGTTCGGGTAAATTTCATCTACGGAGGGAAGAAACGCATAATCACAGCCCGCTTGCTTGAGCAAATGAATGTCTGCATCGGGCATGCGCGGATATTTTTCTAGATCCGTTGCATTATTAAACTGTGTTGGATTCACAAAAATGCTACAGACCACAATATCATTTTCTGCAGCCGCTCTTGTAATAAGCGATAAATGTCCTGCATGTAATGCTCCCATTGTAGGAACAAATCCAATTTTCTTTCCGTCTAAACGATCTTTTTTTAGTGCGGTTTGTAAATCAATTACAGTGGTGAAGGGAATGGGCAAGGAGGAAGAATTATATCGATTAGGCCATAGTTTGATTTTATAAATCGAAACAAAATCAATCTTATTTGTAATTCATCTTTTCACGATACCATTCGTTGAATGGTATCTCTTTGGAATGAATGGGCATTTTACGAAGTCCATCTTTCGATTTAAACAAACTATCTAAAATATGCTTGCGTGCACTGATCCCTGTCCAACTCATAATCTCACGTTTTAACATTGCTTTTTTCCAAGCGTAGTAAAACCATTTCTCAGTACGATTCACAAGACCTTTGTCGACAAACAATTTTCTGTTTTGCAGAAGAAGACGCGGGATGTCAATTTTTACAGGACACACATCTTTACAACTTCCACAAAGTGTGCTTGCATGACTTAAGTGTTGCATCTCCACCTGTTGCAATGGAAGTGTAACTGCTGCAATAGGAGAGGGGAAGTCGCTAACACCAGCAGTATGGTAAATAGGACAAACGGTTTGACAAGCTCCGCACTTGATGCAAGATAAAGCTTGACGTTGTTGATCGTGTGCCAATACATCCGTGCGCCCATTATCGAGAAGAATAATATAAAGTTCTTCTGGTCCATCACGATCCTCTGCTTGTTTAGGCCCACTAATAATATTATTATAAGTTGCTAATGTTTGTCCCGTACCGTAAGTACTCAGGAGAGGAAGGAATACATCTAAATCGCTTAACGCAGGTAGCATCTTATCAATACCCGCTAATACAATATGTATTTTTGGCATTGCTGCAGTAAGCTGCGCATTCCCTTCGTTTTCTAAAATTACAACAGCACCCGGATCTGCTATTAAAAAATTACATCCCGTGATTCCAACATCAGCCGTTTGAAATGTATCGCGTAAGTGATCACGAATAAATCGAACGATGCCCTGTGCTTCAGCATCTGCAGGCAATCCAAGTTTATCGTGTAACAGTGAAGCAATCTCTTTTGTTGATTTGTGCAAAGCAGGCAAAACCATATGTGAACCTGATTCGTCAGCAGCATGAACAATAAAATCGCCGGTATCAGTTTCGGAAAATTGAAAACCTTCATTTTCTAAAAACGCATTCAACCCCATTTCGGAAGCGGTATTCGTTTTCGATTTAATAATTTCTTTTGCTCCGGATTTTTTTAAAATTTCTAAGACCGCTTCTAGCGCATCGGTGATGTCTTGCGCCCATATTACTTTGCCGCCCGCTTTGATAAAATTTGATTCAAATTCAATTAAGTATTTATCGAGATTTTCAATCGTTTTCCATCTTGTAAAGGCTGCACGGTTTCGAGCCAATTCTAAATTACTGTACTGACTACTCCCTTTTTCAAACTGAATTTTCTGCAATTTCGACGCTGACATCGCCCTTTCAGACCATGTATCTCCTTGAATATCAATAATATTTGATTTGGGATTTTCCAAAACCAGCGTTGTCATAGATTCATACAAACCTACAGGAGATAGAGGAGAGAAACAAGAAGTAATTCACTCATTTAAAAATCTTGTCGATAGTATAGTGTTATTATCTAAAGTAGCTCTCACTTGAAAAAGATAGAAGGAACAATTTCCCAATATCCTTAGGTACGGGGATATTTTAAGTTTCCAGTTTTTATATAAAAAGAACTTTATATGTTTGATTTAATTACTCGTATATCCCTGATTGTAATTAAAATTCAATCATTGTTGTTCCCCTTTTAATTTTTTAAAATGATAAGACAAGTACAAAAGGATAACTCAATTTTGTAGGAGTTTATATCTTAGATATTCCTCAATCGGGTTTAGTTTTAAAGGGAAAAGGCGATGAGTTTTTTGGGTGCATTTCAGATGGGCAGCATGCCTACTTGTCCCGTATTGACAAAGATTTTACTTAGTAATGCTTGCAAGGGTGTGCCTATTTGATGTTTACCGCTGACCTCATCCTGTAATCATAAACACTTCACCTTTGTTTCATGCTCGTACCTCCACCTTTGCCATGTTCTCATTAGATTATTTAATTAGATATTTTCCATCAATAGGGTTGTTGATTGGTTAGGTTAGAAGGTCTTCGGTTTCGGAGGCCTTCTTTTTTGGCCTCGAGTTCCCTCGGCCAGCACATCGAGTTCCCTCGGCCAGCACATCGAGTTCCCTCGGCCAGCACATCGAGTTCCCTCGGCCAGCACATCGAGTTCCCGCAGCCAGCACATCGATTTCCCTCCTTTATAAATTAGAGTTTCCTGAATCTTTGTTAGATGGAAGTGTCCATTGTCCTGGCGCTAAAGTTTACACAAGGTTGAATCTTGAAAGGGGAGGAGTTAAACTGTCAAATTGTAAATATATAGGGTAAAAAAGGACCAAACATCTTGTGATTTTCACAATGCATTCAGCCCCTTTTATCTAATCAATCGTACTCTAATTCTAACTCTGAAGAACCACTTAACTTCTTCTCTAACGAATTCCTTTCCTTCTATATAGTGGTTGGGTGATCTCAATAAAAAATACTTTTATAAGTTGTATTTTTTTGACTAGAATACAGCCTCGAGAATAATTTTAAAGTTTCCATTTCCATTTTATTCAATTGTATATCAACTTTATACGATAATTTATATACCAAATTGTCCAATACATAAGAATCTGATGTATATTTGCGTTATCAAATTAATATTTGCAACATGATTTACTCATCTGAACTAATAAAAGGCACCTTAAAAACCATCATCTTAAAATTGTTGAAAGACAATAAAAGAATGTATGGATATGAAATTACGCAGCGTGTGAAAGAATTAACCAATGATAGAATTCATTTAACGGAAGGAGCATTGTATCCTTCTTTGCACGCATTAGAAGCAGATGGAATTCTAACAACCGAAACAGAATACATCGGTAAACGAGTTCGAAAATATTATTCGTTAAGTCCGAAGGGAAAGAATGTATCGAAAGAAAAAATTTCGGAGTTTGCCGATTTCATGAATACCATGAAATTCCTATTGGATATCAAAACAGATATTGCATAAATGTATTGCCTCAACGAAAAGCAAATTGATTTTATACTCGACGACATTAGACGTAATGGCGTGGAGCTGGAGGACCTGCAGTCAAATCTCCTGGATCATATTTGTTGCATCATTGAACAAGAACTCGAAGAAAACGGAGACTTCGAGCAATTTTATTTCTCTACTATAAAAAAATTCTACAAGAATGAGTTAAGAGAAATTGAAGAGGAAACCATCTCTCTGCTTACCTTTAAAAATTACTACGTCATGAAAAAAACAATGTTAGTGAGTGGAGTTATATCAGCCTCCTTACTCACACTAGGAATTATATTAAAGTTCTTGCATATGCCCGGAGCAGCGGTAGGAATTGTATTGGGAATTGGGGGGATGAGTTTTGTTTTTCTTCCACTATTATTTTTATTGAAAATAAAAGAACAGAAGGAAACGAAGAACAAAGTACTGATCGGATTAGGAACATTCGCTGGAATATTAATGACACTGGGAATTCTGTTTAAAATTATGTTTTGGCCAGGCGCCAATATGATGGCACTAACATCCTTGCTCATTTTATTATTTGTATTTCTTCCTGTTTATTTTTTTACAGGCTTCAGAAATCCAGAGACAAAAGTGAACACGGTCGTATCATCCATTCTTATTTTAACAGGATGCGGATTGTTTCTCACCTTGGTGCGATCACCTGCAGGAAGTAAGTTAATGGGAATTCAAATGACGAAGGATTATTTGATCAATGAAAAGATATTGGAAAATGAAAAGCGCTTATTGATGCAATCGGCAGCCGCCAATTCATTGGTATTGCAAAACAAACCCGAAGTAAAAAACTTGAATCAACTTTGTGAAGACATCAAACAAAAAATTGTTTTTTTTGAAGTGGGAACCAATACCATTGGTGAAGATTTCGAAAGCAAGGATATTTGGTTAGGAGATGGTCGTGTCGACAAATACATGAACGAGGACCAAGGCATGCAACAGAAAATTACGGCACTTCGCGATTATGTAAAAAATTACAATGCCAATTATGTAGCTAAAGCAGGAGGAAAACTGATGCCACTGCACTCTAACGTAATTGACATGTACCAACTACGCAGCACCGAAGCCCTCAATGGAATTATACAACTCCAGATGTGCATTTTGCAGAATGAGCGAGCTTTGATATTGGGAAATTAGAAATCGTATCAAGGGGTGAGTTTTACTCATCCCTTGTTATTCTATTTATATTCTATTCCTGTTAGTGAAAAATTAACGAATATTCCTGCTTTGCTTTTTTAAACTAAAATAGTCGTAATTCATTTCTCTCTCATTTTCAACAATATTGCAAACTTGCATTTCCTGTTTTACTCTTTTTGCCTACCTTTGCGACCTCAATAACCCATAGGCACGCCTATCATGTTGAAATACAAACGTTTAGCACTACTATCAATCCTGACATTTGCCATGTTCACGCTGATCTACTCGATCAACGTAGCGCAGGATTCTTCTCATAATCAATTACCTCAAAATGAAGCGGTTAGTTCAGATGGACAGCATCATGAAGATGTAGTATCAGCCACTGATCATGCAGAATCAGGTGAAGGCCATGCAGAAGAAAAATTAAATGCTGGAAAAATTATTATGGAGCACGTTGCCGACGCTCATGGCTGGCATTTGTGGGGGCATACTGAAATTCCACTTCCAATAATCCTATATTCTTCCGATCGTGGAATGGCTCTATTTAGCAGTTCACGTTTTGAACATGGACATAAAACCTATGGTGGTTATATGTTGCAAGGTCAGAAAGTAGTTGCTGTAAATGAAATGGGGGAGATGGATGCACACCATGCTACCATTAATGAAGCAGTCACTGCTAATATTTTTGATATTTCAATTACGAAAAACGTAGCTTCTATTTTTATATGCTGCGGATTAATGCTTTTAATCTTTACAAATATCGCAGGTGCTTATACTCGTAAACGCAAAGGTCTTGCGCCAACTGGATTGCAAAATGCGATGGAGCCTATCATCATGTTTGTTCGTGATGATTTGATTAAACCAAGTATCGGACACAAGTACGAAAAATATTTACCCTACCTCTTAACGGTATTCTTCTTTATCTGGATTGCGAATTTGATGGGATTAATTCCAGTGTTTCCATTCGGAGCGAACTTAACAGGAAGCATTAGTATCGCATTAACCTTAGCCGTATTTACTTTTGTAATTGTAACAGTAAATGCGAACAAGAATTACTGGGAGCATATTTTCATGATGCCCGGTGTTCCAAAAGGAGTGTTGATCTTATTAACACCGATTGAAATTTTAGGAGTGTTCTTACGTCCCTTCGTATTGATGATTCGACTTTTTGCGAACATCACTGCGGGACATATCATCGCATTAGCATTCTTCAGTTTGATATTCATCTTCGGACAAAACGGAACGGGAGTAGGTTTAGCGGTGTCGCCGTTAACATTAGTCTTCACGGTTTTCATGACGGTTTTAGAATTATTAGTTGCCTTCTTACAAGCTTATGTATTCACTATGTTAAGTGCGGTTTACATTGGAGCTGCCGTAGAAGAACATCATCATTAATAGAAAATTTATTACTTACCTTAAATACAAATTACAATGTTATCAAACATCTTACTTCAAGCAGCTGCCGAGAACATCGGAATGGGCTACGGTCTTGCTGCAGTTGGAGCTGGTCTTGCTGCAATCGGTGCTGGAATCGGTATCGGTCGTATCGGTGGATCTGCTCTTGAATCAATCGCTCGTCAACCTGAAGCTTCAGGCGACATCCGCGGAAACATGATTCTTGCTGCTGCCCTTGTAGAAGGAGCTGCCTTCTTCGCAATGGTTATCGGTCTTCTTGCAATCCTTACTAAATAAGCGATTGTAAAAAATCAAAAACCGGCAGAACGACGCTTGGTCGGGTGCCGGTTTTCATTCAACAATTATTACTCACTATATAGAGGGAAACCTCAACGATACTGTTTCGGCCTCGACCTAATCAGTACAATTTATACTGACACACCATGGAACTCGTAAAACCCGAATTCGGTCTCATCTTCTGGATGAGCATCTCCTTTCTGATTGTAGTGTTCTTAATGCGCAAGTTTGCATGGGGACCTATTCTTAGTTCATTGAAAGAACGTGAAACTTCTATCTCTGATGCATTAAATGCAGCGAAGAAAGCGAAGGAAGAAGTAGCGAATATGACTGCTGAGAATGAGCGCATCTTACAAGAAGCGCGCAACGAGCGTGATGTACTTTTACGTGAAGCACGCGAAACGAAAGATCAAATCATTAATGAATCCCGTGCAAAAGCACAAGTGGAAGGAGATCGTTTGATCACATTGGCGCGTGAAGCTATCACCAATGAGAAAATGGCTGCTATTACTGATTTAAAAAATCAAGTGGCTTATTTGTCTATTGAAATTGCAGAGAAAATGATTCGTCAAAAACTCAGCAACGACGAACAACAAAAAGCACTTGTTCAAGAAATGTTGAAAGACGTTAAGATGAATTAATGAATGCCTTGTTCATTTTCTCTAGATGAATTCAAGAGAGATTAAACAAGAAATCAGGAATAAAAATAAAATGATAGAATCAAAAGTAGCCCGCCGTTATGCCAAGTCCCTCTTCGGATTGGCCCTCGAGCGTAATGTTGCCGAGGTGATCTATAAGGACATGGAATTGGTGCATGCAACGTGTGCAGCAAGCCATGAATTAGTGGCCTTGTTAAGAAATCCAATTGTTCAAAGTGATAAAAAGACTTCTATCATCAAAGCATTGTTTGGTTCAAAAGTGAATGACCTTACGAACTCATTTATGAATATTGTGATTGACAAACATCGCGAAAGTGATTTGAATGGTATTGCTGGTGCATACATCCAATTCTATAAAGACTACAAAGGAATCGTTACCGCTCATATTGCTACTCCTGTAGCTATGGATGCTGCGATGCGTGAAACGATTTTGAATTTAGTAAAGAAATCAAAAGGAGATAAAGTGGAGTTGATTGAAGAAGTTGATCCTTCCTTAATTGGTGGATTTGTGTTGACGGTAGGTGATGAACAACATGATACGAGCATCAGCAGAAAGATTACGATGTTGAAGCGTGAGTACAATATTAACCTGTACGTAAAAGACTATTAAAAATTAAAAGATTCGAATGACTCTCTTTTGATGGTCATTCTTCATTGAAATAATTTAACAAACATTAATAATAAAAAATTACAATGGTAGACGTAAGACCCGACGAAGTTTCAGCGATACTCCGCCAACAATTGGCAGGTTTTAAAACCGTAGCTGAACTGGAAGAAGTTGGTACCGTACTTCAAGTAGGAGATGGTATTGCTCGTATTTACGGACTCACGAAGGTGCAATCCGGTGAGTTGATCGAGTTTGAAAACGGACTGAAAGGAATCGTTTTAAATTTGGAAGAAGATAATATCGGAGTGGTAACACTTGGATCTTCTAACTCGATTAAAGAAGGTGATATGGTAAAGCGTACTGGTAACATTGCATCTATTAAGGTAGGTG
This sequence comes from uncultured Bacteroidota bacterium, assembly GCA_903922455.1. Taxonomy (GTDB): domain Bacteria; phylum Bacteroidota; class Bacteroidia; order AKYH767-A; family OLB10; genus JAJTFW01. The sequence goes on from CAIXTT010000016.1 coordinate 8,430, forward strand.
AAGGAATGTTAGGTCGTGTTATTAATACACTGGGAACACCTATCGACGGTAAAGGTCCTATTCAAGGAGAACTTTTTGAAATGCCTTTGGAGCGTAAAGCACCCGGAGTAATTTTCCGTCAGCCTGTAACAGAACCCTTGCAAACAGGGATCAAAGCAATTGATGCGATGATTCCAATCGGACGTGGTCAGCGTGAGTTGATCATCGGCGATCGTCAAACTGGTAAAACAGCAGTGGCGTTGGATGCAATCATCAATCAAAAAGAATTTTACGATAAAGGGGAGCCTGTATATTGTATCTATGTTGCGATTGGACAAAAAGGATCTACCATCGCAAACGTTGTAAAAACATTAGAAGAGCGTGGCGCCATGCCATACACTGTAGTTGTTGCAGCAACAGCTTCTGACTCTGCGCCGATGCAATTCTACGCGCCAATGGCGGGTGCATCAGTTGGAGAATTTTTCCGTGATACGGGTCGTCCAGCATTAGTTGTTTATGATGATTTATCAAAACAAGCAGTTGCTTACCGTGAGGTATCTTTATTATTACGTCGTCCTCCAGGTCGTGAGGCTTATCCAGGAGACGTATTCTATTTACACAGTCGTTTGTTAGAGCGTGCTGCGAAAGTGATTAAGTCGGACAGCATCGCTGCTCAGATGAATGATCTTCCAGAATCGTTGAAATCAAAAGTGAAAGGCGGTGGATCATTAACGGCACTTCCGATCATCGAAACACAAGCGGGTGACGTATCAGCATACATTCCGACCAATGTAATTTCGATTACCGACGGACAAATATTCTTAGAAGCAAACTTATTCAACGCTGGTGTACGTCCTGCAATTAAC
>CAIXTT010000017.1 GCA_903922455.1 uncultured Bacteroidota bacterium
CGATCACCTTCCCTGAAATTCGATAAATACAATTCGTTTGTGCTTTACTATTCATAGAAATGAATAATAAAAGCAAGCATATTATTCTATGCATACTACTTCTTTACATTAAAAAAATGAGAATTAAGAGAGCATTACGCTGAATCCATCAGCATAAAAAATTATTCTTAAATGAGAACAGGAGGTCCGCGACCATCACTTTCAAAAAATGGATGTTGGATACTATTAATTTCAAAGAAAGTAATTTGAGAAAAACGAAACGCAATTGGATTTAAATTAAAACTATTCTCCTGATGAAAAATAGCAGGTAACGATAATTCAAGTACTAAACAATGTTGATGATGTTCAGCAACAGTTGATGCATCCGTACTAACATGACAATCTATTGAATCCTCATGTTCACAAAGGGAATGCCATAAAGACGCAGGAATTAGTACCTGCAGAAAAAGCAGTAAAAATAAATAGGGCGCTATTTTTTTAATAGAGATCACTTCAGTTTATACGAACTAATTACTAAATACATATTGAATCATATTTGCGCCCATTCGCAACGCTTTTTGTCGAGCATCCGGAGAATCTTTATGCACCTCGGGATCTTCCCAACCGTCGCCTAAATCACATTCGAAATCATAAAAACAAACTAAACGCCCATCATAAAATAAACCAAATCCTTGAGGAGCTGTTCCATCGTGTTCATGCACTTTAGGGAGTCCGTTAGGGAAATCAAATTTTTGATGATAAATGGGATGGTTAAAAGGAACTTCAACAAAATCCAATTCCGGAAAAACTTTTGTCATTTGAGGGCGGATGAATTTATCCATTCCATAATTATCGGAGATGTGCAAGAATCCGCCAGCCATTAAATAATTTCTTAAGTTTTGTGTTTCTTGTGTATTGAAGACTACGTTTCCGTGTCCAGTCATGTGAACAAAAGGATAATTAAACAATTCGGGACTTCCTACTTCTACAATTCCTTGTTCTTCGTTGATGGTTGTTCCTAAATTTCGATTACAAAAATCGACTAAGTTTTTCAATGATGTATCGAGGTTGGCATACCAATCGCCGCCACCGCTATATTTCAGCAATGCGATTTTCATGCTAGGACCAGCAGGAGTAAAAGAAGAGAAAAAAACCACCGTAAATACAACCAATACTTTCTTCATCATCTTACAAAACTAAGAAATGTAAGCCATTTCTGGATGAGGAAAATCTAAAGATTAAATGCTGCCACGGCTTTTAATCCAGCGGTCTCTGTGCGGAGGCGTGAATTTCCCAGCGACAAAGCCTTAAATCCCTTCTTCATCGCCTTTTCAATCTCTTCGTGGGAGAAATCACCTTCTGGTCCTATCAAGACAATAGCATTCGTTGTAGAAGCTAACTCTCTCGCCTCTTGCTTTTCGGCTTCTTCGCAGTGTGCAATAAAAGTAGAAGATCCACTTCCATCTAGCGAATCCAAAAACAAATCGAATGAAACTTCAGCATTCACCATCGGGAAATAATAATGTTGAGATTGGCGAGCGGCGGAGATCATTAATTTTTGAATCCGCTCTAACTTTAAAGTTTTCCGTTCTGAATGACGACAAATAATAGGCGTAATTTCAGCAATTCCCAATTCGGTAGCTTTCTCCACAAACCATTCGAAGCGATCAATATTTTTTGTTGGGGCTATAGCAACATGCAATTTACGTGCGGGGACAGGAAAGATCTCCTTTTCCATCACATTTAGCAGCACTTGTTTTTTTGATACTTGTATGGCTTCACACAAAGCGCGGGTTCCGTTTCCATCAGTCACTTCAATTTGTTTTCCTTGAGAAAATCGAAGAACATGAATGAAATGGTGAGTTTCTTCATCGGGAAG
>CAIXTT010000018.1 GCA_903922455.1 uncultured Bacteroidota bacterium
GGTATAGGTGTAGCCGTTAGTGTAAGCGTATCTACATTTACACGAATGGATTTCAATTTTTCTTTTGCAGCCACTCCAAATTTTTGTTCTTCATCGATGATCATCAATCCAAGGTCTTTGAAAATTACATCTTTACTTAGGATGCGATGTGTACCAATGATAATATCAATTTTGCCTTCAGCTAGTCTTTTCAAAGTGTTCGTTTGTTGCATCGTACTCTTAAAGCGATTTAAATAATCGATGGTGCAAGGAAATTCTTTGAGTCTTTCGGAAAATGTTCTATAGTGCTGTAAAGCCAAAATAGTCGTTGGAACTAAAATGGCAACTTGTTTTCCATCACAAATGGCTTTGAATGCTGCGCGAATAGCAATTTCCGTTTTTCCAAAGCCAACGTCTCCACAAATTAATCGGTCCATCGGAAAATCTTTTTCCATATCTCGTTTCACATCATTCGTTGATTTGCTCTGATCAGGAGTATCTTCGTACATAAAAGAAACTTCTAATTCTGTTTGCAAATAGGAATCTTTTGTAAAAGCAAAACCTTTTTGTGCTCTACGTTTTGCATAAAGCTCGATAAGTTCTTTAGCAATATCTTTTACTTTCTTCTTAGTCTTTTGTTTTAAGGTTGACCATGCTGTACTTCCTAGTTTATTGAGAGATGGCGCTTCTCCGTCTTTACTGGAATACCTAGCGATTCGGTGTAATGAATGTATGCTGATATAAAGAATATCATTGTCTCTATAAACTAATCGTATTGCTTCCTGCTGTTTGCCATTAGCATCGATTGTCTCGAGCCCAGCAAAACGCCCGACACCATGATCAATGTGAGTGATAAAGTCTCCAGGCTTGAGACTGTATAATTCTTTTAATGTGATGGCTTCACTTTTACTGTAATTCTTTTTTAGACGAAAACGATGGTATCGATTGAAAATTTGATGATCCGTATAGCAAATTATTTTTAAGTCGTCATGAATGAATCCCTGATGTAAGGCAGTATGTATCGTATGAAACTTTAATTCTACTCCTTTGTTTTCTTCTGATTTTGGAAGATCTTCGAAGATGGAATATAATCTTTCAGATTGTTTTGCAGATTCGGAGAACAGGAAATTAGTATAGGCCTTTTTCTGATTAACGAAAAGATCGCCTAACAGCAATCCAAAATTTTTATTAAAATGTGGTTGCGGCTTCGTCGAATAAGTGATTAGTTCTTCAGGTTGATAGTAAGGTTTATTCCCAAGTTCAACAATGATATGTTTTTCTAATTTCTCTTTAAACACTTCAGGAGTGTCGAATAAGTCATTTACTTTTCTTACTGCCTGCTCATCATCAATCTTAATTTCATTTCCATATTTTTCTATTACCATCTCCATAGATGCTTGTATGGAGGTCAATGAATAGTGGAGATCTTTCGTGTAAATAATGGTATTGTCGGGGAGAAAATCAAAGAACGATTCGTGCTCTTCCGTGATAAGTCCTGATTGAATATTGGGAATTAAAGTAACAAAGCCCATACTTTGCTCACTCAATTGAGTAGAGGGATCAAAGCTTCTAATGGATTCGATTTTATCGCCATTCAATTCTATTCTAAAAGGGAGTTCATGCGCATATGAATAGATATCCATAATGCCGCCTCGAATAGAATATTGTCCTGGCTCAAAAACGAAATCAATTCGCTCAAATTTATTTTCTTGAAGAAATTCCATTAGAAAATCAAAGGTGAACTTTTCGCCTACTTTAATATCAAGCGTGTTTCTTTCCAGTGTTTTTTTAGTGATGACTCTTTCTAAAGCAGCCTCTGCATCAGTAACAACAATGAAATGATCTCTTGTTTTGTTGATGCGAGTTAATACTTCAGCTCGTTGTAGAATATTGCCATTGTCAGGGAGATCGATTTGATAAGGCTTTTTGTAGGAAGACGGATATAATACCGCTCTTCCAACTCCTAAAATATTTTCCAAATCATTTTGAAAATAGGCGGCTTCCACTCTGTCGCCAAATATGAATAAGGCAGGATGTCGATGTTCTTTAAAGAAAGCTGCTAACAGTAATGCATCCGATGAACCCGTTAAACCTGCTAGATGAATACGATTAAATTCACTTTTAAACAATAGCTTTTCAAGCCGACGGGATTGCGGCTGATCTAGTAATTTCTGTAATACACTATTTAAATCCAATCTTTATCGTACTAAGGAGAAGTCTACTTTGCTTTTAATTAAAAGCAGGACAACTCGCTTTTTTCTTTTTTCTTTTTCCGTTTTTCTTGTTCCCACTCTTATTTCCGCTTTTTCCCGAATCTGTATCGTTGAATGGGGAATAGAGTAATGAGAGTCCAGCAAATACATAGGTGTCATTATTCTTTGGATTTCCTCTTCCAAATCCTTTATTAGGATAACCTGTTGCAAGATTATTAGCCATTACAACCGCTAGTGCGCCTAAAGGAGTTCCAGCTAATTCAGTCGAGTCTGCATAATTATCACTAAGGTCATCGAAATGATCTGTAAGCGTATAATGATTTATAATTTCTAATCGTAATGCAAAAGCATTCGTTAATTTGAATTCGACACCAATCCCGTAGGGAAAAGAAAAATTATATTCTTTATATGGAGAATCATATCCTCCGTTTTGAACATTTTGACCTTCTGTTCCCAATGGTCGAAGTTCGATTTCTCTGCCATTGAGTATGGCAACTGGATTGTGATGAAAATAAGAAACACCACCCACTAAATAAGGCGTTACTTTTCTGGTGCGCCCATCTTTATAGCCTAAAAGTCGATATTCTACTTGTAATGAGGTATGCCAAATATCATTTTTAAAATGTAAATTTCTTTGTAAGTTGAAATCTTGAATGGCTAAGGAATCGGCACCAACCACTTTTGCTGAAGCATAAGATCCGGTAATATAAACTCGTTGGCTAGCTTTGTAAAGTAGGCCCGCTTTCCAATAGTGTGAGAACAATTTTTGATGTGTTAAAAGTCGATCGTTCATATCGCCATAATACCAAGTGGTTCCACCTCCAGCAAAAATTCCCCACCTAGATTGTGCTTGTACCCCTGTTGATAGTACACAAAAAAGTAAAATAATAATTAATTTATCTCGCATATTTCGCTTTAAATCTTTTACGAATGAGTTAGTACTGTTCCTGTCATTTCTATAGGAGGAGAAATACCCATCAAGTTTAATATCGTTGGTGCGATATCGGCTAATCGACCATTATTAATTCTTCTATTCTTATTGCTCGACACTAAAACGCATGGAACAGGATTGGTAGTATGCGCCGTATTGGGCGTTCCATCTGCATTAATCATTTTGTCAGCATTCCCATGATCTGCAATAATGATGAAAATATAATTATTTTCTAATCCGATTTTTACTACTTCACTCAAACAAGAATCTACTGTTTCAACTGCTTTAATGGCTGCCTTGAAATTACCAGTATGCCCAACCATATCTGCATTTGCATAGTTTAAACAAATAAAGTCAGTCTTGTTTTCTTGAATAACTTTTATAACCTCTTGGGTAACTTGATTCGCACTCATCTCCGGCTGCAAATCGTATGTAGCTACTTTGGGTGATAGTGCCATGATACGTTGTTCCCCTTGAAAGGCTTTTTCTCTTCCGCCATTGAAGAAAAAGGTGACGTGAGGATATTTTTCGGTCTCGGCAATTCGTAATTGGGTACGCTGATTTGCTTCTAAAATTTCACCAAGTGTCTTCGTTAAGTTGTCTTTCTCATAAATAACATGTATGTCCTGATACGAATCATCATATCGAGTCATGGTAACATAATGCAGTGGAATTTTTTTCATCGAAAATTCCGGTAGATCTATTTGCGTAAGTACTTGCGTAATCTCTCTGCATCGGTCGGTACGGAAATTAAAGCATATAACAACATCATTATTTTTTATACTTCCAATGACATCGTTATTCGAATCGATAATAATGATAGGTTGAATAAATTCATCCGTAATATTTTCATCATAGGAAGCTAGAATGCCTGCTTTCCAATCAAGCAGTGGATTTCCTTTCCCATTTATTAATGCATCGTAAGCAATTTTTATTCGCTCCCATCTTTTGTCACGGTCCATTGCATAATAGCGACCCGTGATACTTGCTATTTTTCCAGTGGTTGTATCAAGATGAGATTGTAAATCACTTAAATATTGTAATCCGCCTTTTGGATCTGTATCTCTTCCATCTGTGAAAGCATGGATAAAAACATTTTTCAACCCATGTTCATTGGCGAGTGTACAAAGATGTTTCAAGTGATTAATATGAGAATGAACACCGCCATCAGAAACGAGCCCCATCAAATGCAATGCAACATTATTTTTTTTTGCATTTTTAAATGCTTCTAAAAGTACGGGCTGTTGATCCAGCGTTCTTTCTCGCACTGCTTTGTTGATGTTAGCCAACTCTTGCCAAACAATTCTACCAGCTCCTAAATTCAAATGACCAACTTCCGAATTTCCCATTTGTCCTACTGGCAAACCTACATCTTCACCGGAGGTAAGAAGTTGTGAATTTGGATATTCCGCCAATAGATGATCCATAAAAGGGGTATGCGCTTGAGAAATAGCATTGCTACTACTTTTAGGTGCTATTCCCCATCCATCTAATATGATTAAAGCCGTTTTTTGCATGCAATTTCTAAGAAGAATTAATCAAATGCAAAGTTATTCAAAATACTGTGTATTGCGTCGGTTATCCAACATAAAAACATCAAAATCATGATAGGATTTATTTTATTCTTTATAGGTTGAGATCAAATCAGTAAGATTCACTGTCGCCTATGTAATTACTTAGGCAGTATACGCTGTAACTCTTAATTACCGATGGGAAATTTTATTTCGAAAATAGTTCCTTGGGGATAATTGTATCTGACTTTTATGACGCCTTTATGCAGGTTAACAATATGTTGAACGATAAATAAACCTAACCCTGTCCCTTTAGTTCTTCGGGTATCTTCATTTCCAACACGATAAAACTTTTCGAAAATTCTTTGTTTTTCGTTCTCTGGTATTCCAATTCCTTGATCCATAACATGAACGATCACATACTCGTGTGAAGAGCTTAGTGTAATTTCAATTTTACTTCCTTCTGGCGAATATTTCTCAGCATTCTCAATAAGATTGAAAAATAATGAACTAAGCGCTAATTTATCTCCCAAAAGTCGAATTCCAGGAGGAATATGTTTGATAATGGCATGCTCGTGATCAATTCTTGAAATGTATTCTTCAATGAGTGAATTTAAAAAATGTGAAAAATCAAGTTGTTCAAAATAAAATTCTAAATTATCACTTTCTAGTCGTGCTGCGAAAAGCGCGTTTTCAACCAGATTATGAATTCGTTCTGTTTCAATTAAGGATCTTCTGATGATCGTTTGTTGTTGGTTTCGTTCAAGCTCCCTTTTCTGTAGCGTTTGTAAATTTAATTTAACGGCGGCTAAAGGTGATTTGAATTCGTGCGTAATGGAAAGTAAAAAATTTTTCTGTTGTCGTGCAAGATTAAATTCTTTTCTAAATGCTTCTTTTGTTTTATAAATACCAAAAATTAGTAATCCAAGGAAAACTGTTCCTTCCCCAACAACCATCCACATCCTTTTTTTAAATTCTTTGTTGAAAATAAGCTTCTCAGCTTGAATTCCTTCTTTATTAACATATCGGAGATCTGAGATTTCAATTCGATATTGTATAATCTCTTTGTTGAGATCAATTAACATATAGGCCCACCATGAAAATTGGAGTAGGATGTAAGCAACGAGGATGTAAAAGAGAAGAAGAGGTCGAGCCATTCTTTGCATAATACAAAGGTAAAGCTATTAAATTTAATCCAGATTATGTATTACATAACTTGCTCATTCAGGCTTATTAAAAGTAGAGTGTTTGAAATGGTTAAACCTGTGCTAATCGTCAATTTGGGTATTGGTTGTATTTCCATCCACCGTTTTGATAGGAATCCAGTTGCCTTGCGGACTTAAAAACTCTATGGTATAGTTGTCAATACCCGTGTCCCACTGTTCATATTTATTCCAATTGAGATGAATTCTATGATCTTTCCATTTTCCACCTAAAACAATGGTTTTTCCAATTTTACTTTCTTTTCCATCGAGATTACAGTCGTTCACAACAATTACTTTGTACGTATAACTTTGTTGTTGAACGTCAACATCAGCATCAATAAAGTAAGTTACGTTTGATGGCGTTGTGCTTAAATAACTAAAGTTAATTTTATCAGTACTACGATAAATTTTATATTCCAAAACACGATTTGGTAATAATGAAGGTGCCATCCACTCAGTAAGAATATTAGTATTGTCAATGACGGTGGATCGAACAATATTACTTTGTTGGTTTATTAAAACATTAACAGGCCAGATAGCGGATGTGTCACTGAAAGAGTTGAAAGGGTTTCCACAAAGATCCAAGGCTTCTACTTTGTATTCATACTGAAAAGGACATGCAATAGTTGAATCAATAAAGTTTAAAGTGCTACCAGAAACATTGCTTACTAATACTGGGCTCCCATTGGGCCTCTCTGTTCTATATAAATTATAGGACGCTACTGAACATCCTCCATAAGGTGTCCAATTGATGAATATAATCAAGCCATTTTTGCTGGTGCTAATATCTATCGTGGTATGTGGAGTAGAACTTGATAACGGTAATTCGTAGCCACAATAATCCATGGTTTGAAGCAAATAAGTGTACGTGTTGGTTTTCGTATTTAATCCATTGTCAGTATAACCGCTGGTAAGTGACGTGGATTGTAGAACAGGATTGTTATCCGTGTATATTAATTCCCACGTAGAGTTCGAGACATTAAATCTATACAATTTGTAGGCGATGATGTCTGATTCATTTCCGTTAAACCAAATGATGTTTACTTGATCATCATTTAATACGCTTACGGATGCAATTTGATTTGCTACTGGAGGGATGGTGTCAAATATTTCTAAGAAATTAGGTTCAATTAAAGTGTCCGAACATCCATTATTATTAGTGACAATCAGTGAAACATCATAGAGTCCAGGGCTTGTACATTGTATAGATGGATTTAGCTGGTTAGAAGTGATAAATCCGAAATTCCAGTTATAGGTTGGTTGTAGCGTGTCAGAAATGTTGGTTGTATAATTTACCAAATCGTTAAAGCAAGCCTGTTGATGGTTTAAAATAGATGAAATGTTTGGAGTTAATAAGGCTGTGATTCCTGGGTTGAAGTAGAAGGTGTCCGCACATCCAAAATTATTGATGGCAATCATTGTTGGAGTATAATTTCCTGCAATGGTATAGGTGTTGCTCGGATCACTCAATGTACTACTGATTCCATTTCCAAAGTTCCAGAAATAAGTTAATCCACCTGTTGATGAATTAGTAAATTGAACTGTTAAGGGTATGCATCCTGAATTAATATCGACAGACGCATTTGCATTGGGAGATGAATTTACTGTTATATTTTGTATGGCAGTATCGCTGCATCCATTCGCATTGGTTATGATTAACTCAATGGAATAATTTCCAACCGGAATATTTTGTGGTGAGAAAATATTTCCATTCCATGTGAATCCATTGCTGCATGTCCAGTTGTAATTTGGATTTTGTATGCTTTGTGAGCCATCTGTAAATTGAAAGTTTGCTGGATCACAACCTACTGTATCACTCGAGATAATAATCGCTTCTGGAGTTTGTAATACATCTATTCCAGCGTTAAACTGGAAGGTATCTCTGCATCCATAGGAAGTGATAGCAACGAGTTGTGGGTTAAATAATCCACTTTGCAAGTAAGTGTGTGATGGATTTATAGCAGTACTTGTATCCCCATCTCCAAAGGTCCATGCATATTGAATGGCACCTTGTGAGTTATTAATAAATCCTGTGCTGAAACTATTACATCCAACTGAATCCGTTACACTGGCCGATGCTAATGGTGAAGGATGTATGCGCAATTGAACAGGATAAACATAGGAAGAGGTGCATCCAGTGGAATCACGTGTAATTAGTGAAATTGTATAACTTCCAGTATCTGGATAAGTGTGATTGGGATTTTGTAGCGAATCAATGGCCCCGTCTCCAAAGTCCCAACTCCATTGACTAGCGTTGATGGATGAGTCGATGAATGCAATATTTTCTCCTTGACAGCCACTCAAAGTAGAAATACCAAATAATGTAAAAGTACCAGGAATGGAGATATAATCGGGTTTAACAATAGTGTCGATGCAGCCGTAACTATTGGTGGCAACAAGAGATATTGAATAGGTGCCTGGTATGTAATAAATATGTTGGGGATTTATGTTTGATGATGTTCCTCCATCTCCAAATAGCCAACTAAATTGAATGGCATCATTGGTAGTATTTACAAAACTAATTTGTGTTGGAGAGCATCCTACTACTGAAGGAGAGAAGAAATCAGCAATAGGCGTAGAGACATGAACCATGTCGTTGTAAACAATGGTGTCAAAACATCCGCCGGGGAATTCAGCAATTAATGTTACGGTATAATACCCATTGGCAATGTATGTATGAGAGGGATGTTGCACTGAGGAAGTTCCTCCATCTCCAAATTGCCAATTCCAATTGATGGCACCATTTGATAAATCTGTGAAATTTGTTGTCAGAGGTAAGCAACCAATAGAAACATCAACGGATGCCGCGGCTGCATAATAAGGGAACGGAGCTAACTTGGCAGAATCAATACATCCATTATTGTCTGTAATAAAGAGTACGATTGAATCTATTGGGTCACTTAAATAAGTATAAATTGGATCTTGCTTTTGGGCACTATCTCCATTTCCAAAATACCAATTCCATTGTACTGCCGAAGTTGAACTTTGATTGGTGAAGTTGACCGTAACCGGCATACATTGACCACTTGTTGTAAAAGTGAATGCTGCATTTGGATCTGCAACGGTGATGTAATTTGTCAAAACCGTAGTTGCCGAACACGAATTAATGGTTGCTGTTAATGTAATTGAAAATACTCCTCCTGAATAATATGTATGAGTTGGATTGCTATCTGTGCTCGTTGTTCCATCTCCAAAATCCCATGCATAACTACTTGCGTTTTGTGATGTGTTTTGTAATGTCATAGGAGTATGAATACAAACCACATTCGGAGCAGAAAAGGATGGAATTGGGTTATTGACAACTACAGGTTGTGCTAAATTAAATGTGTCTAAACAACCTGAAGTGTCTCGAGTAACTACAGTAACTTGATAACTTCCAGCTGCAGCATAAGTATGTGACGGTTGCAGTTGATTCAAATTATTTCCGTCTCCAAAAAACCAAGTAGCTGCTGCGAAGGCAGGTAAATTTGATAGTGTAAAATTTACAATTGATCCTAAACATAAATCATAGGAAGAAGCTTGAGTAGGATTCGAATGTCCGAGCGTAATCGTTTTACTAATGGAGGTCATACAGCCTTCTCCAACTGTAATGTTTAAAGTGACCACATAAGTTCCGCTTTGTGTATAGGTGTGAGTCGGATTAGCTAAAGTAGAAGTACCGCCATCTCCAAAATCCCAATTATAAGCATTGATATTTAAAGTTTGAGTTGAAAAATTAAGTACATAGGGTTTACATGAATTCCCAAAAGTAATATCGATGGGGCGAGGAATGTATGGAATAACTTTTACAATGGCGTATGGATTGAATGTTTGAGAGCAACCACCGGCCATGGAAGTTTGCAATGTGACAATATAAGTACCCGGTACTGTATAAATGGTGCTTGGTGATTGTGAAGTAGAACTACTTCCATTCCCAAAATCCCAGTTCCATGCATTACTACCTGTAGTGGGGTCTGTAAATGCAATGGGATTGTCTTGACAAACATACATGGTATCTGGAACAGTATAGAGTGTTATTCCACTAACCACTTTTATATGATTTGATTTATAAACAGTGTCTTTACAACCAAAGGAATTGGTAACAACTAGCCATACGTTGTAATCACCAATTGCATTGTATGTATGTGTTGGGTTGAGGGCCGTTGATGTGGTTCCATCTCCAAAATTCCAAAGATATCCTATTACGTTAATTGGATTTCCATTGTGTGTGAATTGAACGGTCATGCCAGGGCAACCTATTCGTGGGGTAGCGGTGAAAGCTGCCGTAGGTGCAAATACTCTTACAAGTTGATTTTTTGTTTGCGCTAGTTGACAGCCATAAGCGGAAGTAGCAGTAAGGGTTACCGAAAAATATCCACCTTGGTTGTAAGTAGTAGATGGATTTGTAAGGATGGAGGAATCACCATTACCAAATTTCCATGAATAGGAAACGGCACCTACAGTTAAGTTTACAAACTGTGCTGTGTAGGGTGCGCATCCACTATCTTGAACCACCGTAAAATTTACAAATGGCATCCCATCTACATGTACAATATTCTGAACAGTTACACTGCCATTGCAACCACTTGCGGTGGTTACAGTTAATGAAACAGAATAATTTCCTACTGCATTATAAGTATGAATTGGATTGTCTAAAGTAGATGTGGTGCCATCACCAAAATCCCATAACCAAGTAGTAGTATTTGGAACCGTGCAATCAAATTGAATAGTTACATTTCCACAACCACCACTATCACTCATATTAAATGATGGGATCAAGGAATTTCCAATGGTGATGTTATTGGAGGAGTAGGATGTATCAATGCACCCGTTGTTGGAGGTTACAATAAGTCGTATTGGATAAGAACCAGTACCAGCATATTGATGCGAAGGATTTTGAACTGAAGAAGTATTACCATCTCCAAAATCCCAATTCCAATTTGAAATATTATTCGCCGTCCCTGTGAATTGAAAAATAGTATTCACATCACAAGATGAATATTGATTCGCACTTATTTGAGCGAAGGGAGATGGGTTAACGGTGATGTAATTGCTTTTTATTTCGATGTCTTCACACCCGTAAATATTTATGGCAATTAATTTAATATTATATGTACCTGGTGTATTGTATTGGTGAGTCGTGTTGGTTGCATTGGAAGAGCTTCCATCACCAAAGTCCCAGATATAAGAAGAAGCACCTGTAGAAGTGTTAGTAAAGGTAATGGACTCAGAAGAGCAAACGGAAAGCGGAGAGGCTGTGAAGTTGGCAATGGGATCACCTAAAATTGTGATTACACCCGTGGTAGTATCTTTTCCTCCTGTAGCAGAAGTTGCAATTAATACAACGGTATAGTTTCCTGCGTTAATATAGGACGAGGAAGGATGTTGTAAACTTGAATTATTTCCATTTCCCAAACTCCATTGATAACTAATAGCACCTGATGAGGTATTGGTAAAGTTAATAAGTAAAGGTGCGCAGCCACTATCCTGACTCGTTGTAAACGAAGCTACGGGCACTTGGGCCCGTAGCATTGTTGTTGTCAACAAAAGAATTAGGCCTAAGTAATTTTTTAAAAATTCTTTTGCCAGTCTATTCATATCATTTCTTAACCACTGTTTGGCAAATTGGTTTTAATAATATTTATTTTTTTATTTATTTTCTTCTTCACCTTGAGCGAAGTTTTCGAAATTACTAGCTTGATTAATTACAGACCCAACCGAACTATATAGTTGTGTGCCCTCCTTTGTAATTTTCTTTACACGGTAGTAAGCAAAGCCAGCAGGTGGTGCCTGATCAATCCAAGAATAGTATAGTTCAATTTCAGAACCGATACCTTCTTTAATGCCTGCTGATTTGAATTCTTTTCCATCGTTAGATCTTTCAATAATGTAAACGCAATCTTCAGATTCGTTTTTTGAAGTCCAACTCACAAAAACTTTCCCACTGTTGTAAACAGTGTTATAGTTGTGAATATTTACTTCAGGTTGACTGTTAGCTAAATTCATGGGCGCACTATTTTGGATTGTGCTTTGCGCCGTTCCTGTTCCAGCTACAGCCATCAATAAAATAAATACAATGGTTTCGATCAAGAATAAGAACTTGAAGGCAGAACCTTTTTGCTCGTCGCGATTATAATAGCGCTTGGGCTTGTTGTACATCAGCATTCTGTTTTCGCGAATGGTTTTGTAGAAATCTTCGTTGTGTGATTGGTGATTCATCATATTTTAATATTTTGATCAGTGTCAATTTACATGCTTCTATACGTTGAAGTAGGGGGTATAGGTTACATTTCTGTCATTTGTAATAAATTCCTAGATTTTTACCTTTTTTTGGCCTAAATCGTACTTAAAATAATGACTTTGTGAATGTTTTTAGGACAGATTCGCTTTCTGATATACGTGTTTCTGGTATTCGGGTTTCGAAAATTCGAATCCAGAAGCTGTTTTATTTGATTTTTTATTGGGTATAACCTTTTTATGACCTCTTGCGTATTAAGAAGGACAAACTAGAAATGTAATCTTATAAATTAAACCTACACATGGAAATTTTAAGCAAGACGATTAAGAAGCTTACCGAAGAGGAGTATCAGCAACTATTGCAAGATGTCTCGGGGAACAAGAAGAACAAACCTTTTTTAGTACTTGAAACTACACGCGAACGTGAAGTAGAGGATAGTGAAATGATGGAAATTTTGCAGGTGAACCCAAGTGCATATTATACACTGAAGTCAAGACTTAATTCCAAAATTGCATCTATACTAAGTAAGAAAGTACAGAACCCCATCCAAACATTAATGGATGAGGTCTCACGTGTACCAGCACATCTATTTGGGAACAATCGTGAGTTCTCTGTTCGTGCATTAAAAGAATTGGAAAAGCAACTCATCGATTATGACTTGAATGCTGAACTTATTTTAGTTTACAAAACATTAGCACAACTGCATCTTCACTCAGAAGAATTCGATAGCTACGAAACGAAGTTTAATAAGCATGTTGCTTTTTCTTTGGCCGTATCTAAAGCGGAAGGATTATTTTTTCGATTCATAAAAAAATTGGGCGTTTATCAATTGAATGGTCAAGAATCGGAACTGGAAGAGGTGATTTTAATGAAACGTGAGTTAAGTAATATTTGCGAGCTGTATGATTCCCATCGCTTGTATGTATTATACAACATTGCACACATCTATTACTTATGCACAGTGCCGCATAAACAAGATGGATTAAAATCCCGCGAGCTTGAAATGGAAGCTGTATTACAGCGAATGACACAAATTTTCGAAAGTTATCCGATGGATACTTTTTATCAGAATATTAAATGCATTCCAGATTTATTGTATTTTGAATATTATATTCGTACAGGTAATATTGTTCGTGCCGATTATTATATCCATCGTGTGCATCAGAATTTACCTGATTTGACAGAGAAACATATGATGAATTTTTTCGTTGTGCAGTTTTTGAAATCAAAGGTGATGAAGTTTCAAATCGATGGTAACCTCGAGCACCTTCAACATTATGCGGATCAACTTGAAAAGTATAGCGACATTAATATTGAGGAAGCCTATCATTATATTAGCACAAAGCGATTTTTAGCCATCGTTAAGTTTTACCAACGCGATTATCATGGATCGGCAAGGAAAGTAAATGAGTTGAGAAATCAAATGTCGCTAAAGCATTATTTATTTACTGATATCGATGCTAAGTTATTCCAAGCTTTACAATATTGTATTTTGGGTGATGATAGCTTATGTATGCAAATTATTTCTAGTTTGAAACGACAAATCAGAGAGCAGGATGCAGAGTATGAATCCGCACGCTATATGATGAAACTTTTGAAAACAGCTTTGAAGCCTGCCGATTATAGAAGAAAGGTGAAACGTATTGCTGAAATGTGGACAGAGTTCTATGCGTTGAATAATGGAACTTATCAAGTGTTGTCTTATGTTAAAGTAGATGATTCCATCATTCGAAAAATGAGTAATCCAATTAAAGATTAATAGCTAAAGTTAATTATACTATGTAATGCATAGGTCAAAGCCGATGTAGTAACAAAAACGGCCGCATAATTTATGCAGCCGTTTTTAATATGTATAAGATTTTATAAACTTATTGCGTCGAGATATTTTTCGCTTAAAGGCTTGTTCACATACTTAAATACATGTGAGTTGGTAGAAGCTTTATTGATATCGTCAGGAGAAATGGATGAGGATAAAACAACAATCTTGGAAAAAGATTTGATGGCTTCGGGAATTTCTTCATATTCTATTAAAAAAGCAAATCCATCCTTAATGGGCATGTTTAAATCTAAAAAAATAATTTCAGGGTAATCTTGCTCATTAGAAAGATTCTTCAGAAAATGTAAAGCTGCATCGGCAGAATTTTTAACAATTACTTCAGAAGAAAATCCACTTGACGTAATCATTCGCTCGTTGATGAAATTATCTATTTCATTATCGTCAATCAGCAAGACTTTTCGATAGCGATTATTTTTCATCCTTATTTTTCTTCAAGCGTTTGTGGTGATGGGCGGAATCGAACCGTCGACACAAGGATTTTCAGTCCTTTGCTCTACCAACTGAGCTACATCACCTTCTAGGAGCGTGCAAAAGTAAGACATTTTTGCAAAAAACAAGGTCATTCCACATGTCTTTCTATTATTCTTTGAAAATTATCTAAATCAGATAGATAGAACGATATTCTACTATTTTGTTAGGGAAACCTTACCTTTTTAAGATGAAAGGAACTGGTTTTTTAATAAAGGAATGCTTTATAAACGTTCTTGTTCAATCTACACCTTATATTATCGCTCTTTATCTTAATATTGCTGTATGAATCTGGCAATCGATGTAGGCAATTCATCTGTGAAATATGGTGTTTTTAAACAAGATAAACTAACATTAGCTGGTGTTATTCAAGGTGTCGATTTTTCAAAATTGAATGAAATTATATCTGCAAATCATATTGTACATATTATATATTCTGCAGTAACGGAAATCCCCGCTGATTTAAAAACTATTTTGAATGATTTCTGCTCTGTAATTAAGTTGCAACAGGATACTCCTTTACCTATTCAAAATAAGTATTTCACGCCTGAAACGCTCGGGAAAGATCGATTGGCAAATGTATGCGGGGCTTTGACCATTTTTCCAGGAAAAGATGTTTTAGTAATTGACGTGGGTACTTGTTTGAAATTTGATAATCTTACTTCAGATGGAAGTTATTTAGGTGGAGCCATATCTCCTGGTATGCGAATGAGATTCAAAGCTTTAAATGAACAAACAGCCCAACTGCCATTGATTTTACCAAAATTGGAACCTCGAATTATTGGAAGAAACACGGAAGAGTCTATTTTATCTGGTGTGATGAACGGAATGATGGCTGAAATAAATGATGTTATTTGGCAATACAGGAATTTATATCCACGTTTAGAAACCATTCTGACCGGGGGTGATGCGAATTTCTTTTTAAATCAGTTCAAATCCCGCATCTTTGCGGCCCCACATCTTACTTTAATGGGATTAAATAGTATTGTATTGAATCTTCCACATGAATAGAAATAAATTATTGATAGTTAGCTTGTTGGTTTTGGCTTTGCCATTATTCGGTACAGCACAAACAAGTAGCGTTTCACCTTATTCTCGATTCGGTCCCGGTGATTTGCTTTTTAAAGGATTTTCTCATCAAAGAGGAATGGGCGGAACTTCAATTGCAGAGACAAACGTTTCTCGTCTCAATTTCTCTAATCCAGCCTCCTATGCTTTTGACTCTTTGATGGTATTTGAGATTGGTTTAAGCGGTGAAAGAATATGGCTCGATCAAGGTGATTTGAGTAGTAAGAAATGGAATGCGAAATTGGAATATTTAGTCATTGGTCTTCCGTTAGTACGCAATAAAATGGGATTGGCATTTGGTTTTATTCCATACAGTGGAACAGGATATGAAATTGAATCATCAACTACGATTGATTCTTCTAATGTATTGTTAACTTCTTATAAAGGTGCTGGAGGATACAATCGTTATTTCATTGGAACAGGTTTAAAGCTTACGCCAAAATTGGCATTGGGAATTAATGCGTCTTATTTGTTTGGATCCTTAGAGCAAAGTAGAATTGCAAAGTATTCGAATTCGGATTATTTTGGAACGAGAATTAAGGACAATACTTCCATTGGTGATTTTATGTTTGATGCCGGATTGAATTTTAAAACACCTCTTAAAAAAGGATACACATTAAGCTTAGGTGCTACAGCTAGCATTTCTCAACAGTTGAAAGCCAACAGAACTTTGTTATGGGAAAATTTTAAATTAAATTCTCTTGGAATTGACTTTTCACGCGATACCATCGAATATAAAGAAAAGGAACAAGGTGAAATAGTGCTGCCATTGTCCTTAGGATTTGGAGTGCAACTCGCGAAAGATGAAAAATGGTTGATTCAATCAGATATTCTATACACTGATTGGAGCTCGTATGAATCTTTCAAAGGAAAAGATAGCTTGAAAAATACGTTTCGTGTTTCGCTTGGCGGACAGTTTGCTCGCGATCCCAGTGGGACTAGTTTTGGACAAAGGATTCAGTATCGGGCTGGAATCTATTACGGTACTTCATTCCTAAATATTCGCAACAATACACTAGTCGATCAAGGAGTTAGTATTGGTTTCGGATTGCCTATTCGTAAAGCTTTTCAATCGATGGTTAACATAGCAATAGAGGCTGGGCAAATGGGTACTTTAGATGATAATTTGATAAGAGAGCGATACATTAGAGTGGTTATAGGACTCACTTTTAATGAAGTTTGGTTCCAAAAACGGCGTTTCGATTAATGAGATCTTCGTCTAATTTTATTCAATTTTTCAATGGTAGAGTTGGCAAATCACTTTTTTTATTAGTTTTAGGTGTTCAACTGGTATCCTGTGAAAATGATCAGGCTGAAATAAAACGAGTAACTAATATTTCTAAGGAGCCTGTTGAGCACATCAAAGGATTAGAAATATTATATAGTGATTCTGGAATGGTAAGAGTAAAAGTGAATTCTCCCGAGCTAAAAAAATTAGTTTTTCCAGAGCCCATCACAGAAATGCCTTCAGGGATTCACATTCAATTTTATGATGAATCGAAAAAAGTAACGTCTGAATTAAGAGCTAATTATGCTATTCATTACGAAAATGAAAGTAAATGGGAGGCCCAAAAGGATGTGGTTGTCATCAATGAAAAAGGGGATCAATTAAATACTGAGAAATTAGTTTGGAATGAGCGGGAAGAGAAGTTGACAAGCGATGAACATGTTAAAATTACCACGGCCGAAGAGATTATTTATGGCAAAGGTTTTGAAGCTAATCAAGATTTTAGCAGATATAAAATTTTCAATGTGAAAGGAAGAATAACAGTTAAAAAGTAAGTGTCCACTATGTTGAAGGTGTTAGAATATTCTTGGCTTTTCATCATGCTTTTAGGAGCCTCATTTGGCGCTTATAAGTGTATGTCCGAAAATATTTCTTCCGCCATTTGGTTTTTTATTCTTGCTGGTGTGGCTTGCGTTTTTTGGATCGTTCGTCGAAACCAAAGAATTCGGATTCAGAAAAAGATTCGATAATTCTTGTCATAAGCGGTTATTTATACCCTTAATCCCATTATTCTTTCCATTCCAAAATAGATTGTTGGATTTCAGCTATTTACTTTTGAATATCTGTGAAATAAGTTTTTAGCCTTCAAGAAAGCTTCGTATATTCGCAGCCTTAAATTAGAAATAATAGAGTTATGGCAGTAATTGAAAAAATCAGAGGCAAAGCAAATTTATTGTTAGTTTTTGTGGGCTTTAGCCTTGTAGCATTCATTTTAGGAGATTTTTTCTCATCTAATAATGGAATGAGTAGCAGTGATGCTAATATCGGTGAAATAGACGGTAAAAAGGTCAATGTGATGGACTTTGAAGAGAAAGTCCAGGTGCAGTTGACTAATTATAAACTTCAAAGTAATACTGATAACGTAGATCAGAATACCACGGAGCAAATTCGAGAGCAGACTTGGAATCAGTTGATCAATGAAATGGTCTTGACTCCTCAGTATGAGAAATTGGGAATTACTTGCTCTCCGAAGGAACTCTTGGATATGGTGCAAGGAAAGAACCCTCATCCTCAGGTTAAGCAAGCATTTACGGATCCTAAAACAGGCGTATTTAACCCAGCGAACATATCCAATTTTTTGAAGAATATGGATAATGACCAAACAGGCAAAACACGTCAACAATGGGTCGTTTTTGAAAAAGCGATTCGTGAAGAACGTATTCAACAAAAATATTACAACCTCATCAAGCAAGGATTGTACATTTCAAAAGCGGAAGCTAAGGATGATTTCTTCAATAGAACGAAGACAGCTTCTGTTCGATATGTGACTTTAAATTATGCTTCGATTCCTGATACTACCATTGAAGTGACCGATGCAGAATTGAAAACGTTGTACAATGCTACCATGAAGAAGTATAAGCAAGAAGCGTCTGCAAATATTGATTATGTAACGTTTGAAGTTTTTCCAAGTGATGTGGATCGTCAAGCAGCTGAATTTGAAATTAAAAAATTAACTGAAGAGTTTAAGGTAACTGAAAATGATTCGATGTTTGTTGCATTGAATAGCGATTCACCCTTTAATCCTGCATTTAATAAAAAAGGAACACTGCCTTTAAATATTGATTCGATTATGTTCTCCGCTCCTGTTGGTTTTGTATTGGGACCTTATATGGAGAACAATATCTATAAACTAGCTAAAGTTTCTGCAGTGAAGATGCTTCCAGATTCTGTGAAAGCCTCTCATATTTTGTTAAAGATGGATCCTGCTAAGAAGGATGCCATTTTAGCAACGGCAGATAGCATCAAAACAGCATTGAAAGGAGGAGCTAACTTTGCTATTCTAGCTTTTCAATATTCTACCGATGAAGGTTCGAAAATTAAAGGTGGTGACTTAGGATGGTTTTCAACAGGTATGATGGTTGCTGAATTTAATGATGCTTGTTTCAACGGAGCAAAAGGTGATTATACTATTGTAGAATCTCAATTTGGTATTCATATCATTCACATCGTTGATCAAGGAAAGCAAGCACGTCAACTGCGTATTGCTTATGTCGACAAGAAAATTGAACCAAGTTCTAAAACATATCAAGCGGTGTATTCGAAAGCAAATGTATTTGCATCTAAAAATGCAAAAGGAGATGTTTTTGAAAAATCAATCACCGATGAGAAACTTACTAAAATGTCGGAACCGAATATTTTTGAGAACGCTCGTCAAATAGGTCCGATGGAAAATTCTCGTGAATTAGTACGTTGGGCATTCACTGCTAAGTTAGGTGAAGTCTCAAAAGCATTTGAATTCGGAAATCGTTTTGTAGTAGCGAAGTTGAATGAAAGAAAGGAAAAAGGCTTTAGTACGTTGGAGCAAATAAAAGATCAACTAACCGCTGAAGTTCGTCGTGATAAGAAAGCTACCCTATTAATTGAAAAATTAAATAAGGGGGGTAAAAATTTAGATGCTATTGCAACTGCTAACGGACAAGCTGTTCAGTCTGCAGATAATGTTTCTTTCGCATCTCCTGTTTTCCCAAGTAGTGGTATGGAGCCGTTTGTGGTTGGCTATCTTATGAATGTTAAAGCCGGACAAGTTTCACCTCCTATAAAAGGAGCAAGTGGCGTATTCGTTGCGCAAGTGGTTTCATTCGCTGATGTAAAAGAGCCAGCTGATTTAGCAGCTGAAGCAAAGCAACAATTAGGTTCGCAATTGCAAAATCGTTCTCAGTATGAAACCTACAATGCTTTGCGAGAAAAAGCTGGCATCGTAGATAGAAGATCTAAATTCTATTAAGAATTAATAAATAATTTGAAGAGCCGGGATATTATTCCGGCTTTTCTTTTTATGTTCGGGCTGTTATTTGATTTTAAGATATCAATCTTAAGAAGATTATACGGGCAAATCATTGCTTAAACTGTAATACTCCGTTGATTGTTGAGTCGGATAATTTTTGCCCAACTTGCGGCCAGCTAAATAATACAAGAAAGGAAACAGCTGTCGGATTAGTAAAGGAATTGGTGGAGGAATTTTTGCACCTTGATTCAAAAGTGATAAAAAGTTTAGTGCCATTGTTGTTCAAGCCCGGATTTTTAACCGTGGATTATATCAATGGTAAAAGAGCAAGTTACTTTCATCCTGTGCGAATGTTTTTAATTGTAACGGTGATCATGTTTATTGTTGCTGGTTTTTCTAACCATCAGGGGAATGAGATTTCGAAAAGTAAAAAGCAAAGTATCCCAGCCGATTCAAGCCATGTGAAAGGTGATGTAGTGGATTTGGAAAAGGATACGGTTTATGCATTTAACACGGAAACATTAGAGTTCCAACGCGAGGAGAGGAACTTGGGCGTTAACAATGCAAATTTTTATTGGTCATTTGATGCCGTGAAAATTCAACGTGATACCTTGCAACGCTATTTGGATAAAGGGGTAACGGATCCCGCTGCATTGATGGATACTTTTAAAATTGATAAAACTTTTTTTAACACCATTTTTTTCAGTCAAGCTATAAAATCGCAATTGGCTGGTAAGGATAAAATAATTGATTACTACAAACAAAAATTGCCTTGGTTGCTTTTTTCGTTAATGCCCGTATTTGCATTTGTCTTGTACCTGTTTTATATCCGACGAAAAATTTTCTTTGTAGATCATCTCATTTATGCATTTCATTTGCACGCTGCCACATTTGTGATCATCATCATTCAAGACTTAATCACTTGGTTGACTCCCTTAAATTCAGATTTTTTAAGTTATTACATCCCCATCTATTATTTCATCTCCCTAAAGAAAGTGTATGGTCAATCCATCCCTAAGACAATTCTTAAAGGAATTGGAATTGGATTTTTTTATTTAATAGTTGGATTTTTAGTCCTGCTATTAGTAGCTGGAATTATGTTTTTGATGATCTGAAAAATTACTTCCAAAGATTTTTCTGCTCCAGTTTGATCTTTCCTTTGAAAAATATTTTCGTGCTTTGTTCAAAAGAAGCCGTGTAATCAGATATGTAGAAGAGGTGTTTTCTCGCTTTCTTCGGATTTAGTAAATTCTTGTTTTCTAAAACATCTTTTACATGCTGAGCCACGATGCTCGCCGAATCAAAAATGGTGATACGACCTTTATAGTATTGTTCAATCTCCGGCCGAATTAACGGATAATGTGTACAACCTAGAATGAGACTGTCAATTTTTTTTAGTTTGGCGCGTGATAGGTAATCGTTGATGATAGTTTTCGAAATTTTATTATTGAAAAATCCTTCTTCTATCATCGGAGCTAATAGGGGAGTTGCCAAGGAAGTGACCGCTACCTTTTTTGATTTAGCTATTATTTTTTTTGGATAAACATCCGACTTCACCGTCGCTTTTGTTCCAATAATTCCAACATGTTTTGATGAAGTTTCATCACAAACAAAATTTACTACAGGATCAATAACATTAATCACAATGGCTTTCTTTCCCACATGCTTTTTCACTTCTGCAAAGGCCACGGATGAAATGCTATTGCAAGCGATTACGATGGCTTTACAGTCATGCTTTATAAGGAAGTCGGCAATCACCACCGACCACTTTTTAATCGCCTCTGGTGACTTATCTCCATAGGGAAGATGTGCAGTGTCGCCAAAATAAATTAACGACTCCTTGGGCATGAGTTTGTGGATGGCATTAGCAACCGTGAGGCCACCAATTCCCGAATCAAAAATTCCGAGCGGACGCGAAGCTTCTGAAGGAGGTTTAGACATAGTCAAAAGTAAAAATTATTTGCTGAAATATAGACGATTATACAATTCCTTTTTTGATAGCTTAATCTATGTTCAATAAAAAAGTCCATGGAATGTGCCATGGACTTTTTAAAATTTTGAATAGACAGCTTATTTCAATCCCAACTTTGTTTTAACCATCGGTAAAACATCATCAGAATCTTGTGCATATAACAAAGTTCCTGCGCTTGCATCAAAAATGTAAGAGAACTTATTCTCCTTAGCTACAGAATTAATAGCTTCTTCTGCTTTTTTCAGGATAGGAGTATATAACTCTTCTTTCTTTTTTTGCATGGAGCTTTGTGCCGACTCTTGAAACGATTGAATGCGCTCCTCAAGATCACTGATCTCTTTTAATTTCGCATCGCGAATTGGATCTGCCATCGACGCTTCTTTTGATTTGAAATCAGCAATTTTTCCCTGATATTCCGCCGTCATGGTTTTTAATTGATTCTCTAAAGAGGCTCCAAACTTTTGCAAAGTGGAATCTGCTAATTTGGTTTCTGGCATTAAACTAATCAACTGAGTTGAATTAATATGTCCAAATTTTAGTGTGCTTTGAGCTTGAGATTGTACAGCAAAACTCAATAGAATGCCAAAACAAATGGCAGCGATTCTTGTCATGATAATAGATTTATTAATTTATGTATTTTTAGTTTTATTATTTACGTTCTTCTGATCCACCACCTTTTCCTTCGGTTGGAGTAATAGAAGGACTTCCTCCCTCTTTACTGGTACCACCTTTCGCATCGCCACTTTTTGTTCCCGCTTTATAACCCATCGATTCTAAGATGTCGTCACTCTTATCGTATTTAGGATTGGTGTATAGCATTACTAAATCGCCCGACTTATCAAAAATCACTGCGAAACTTTGATCCGTAGCCATTTTCTTAACGGCATTAAAAATTTTATCTTGAATAGGTTTGATTAACTCTTGTTTCTTTTTAAACAACTCGCCTTCGTAACCAAATTTTTGCTTTTGATATTCTTTCACTTCTTTTTCTTTGTTCGTGATTTCTTGTTCACGCTTTCGACGCATTTCTTCGGTTAAAAGAATTTGTTCTGCTTGATAGTCTTTGTAAAGCTTATCAATCACTGTATATTTTGATTCAATGTCTTTCTGCCATGAAATACTGAGTTGATCTAATTGTTGATTGGCAGCTTTATATTCAGAAATATTATCTAAAATATATTGTGAATCTATATACGCATATTTCTGTGCGAAAATGGAAGGACTAGCAAGCGTTCCAATAAAGAATGTGCATGCAATGATTAGCTTTTTCATAAGTCTTGGGATTTTTTAGTATCCATCTTTTGCAAATTATCGTGCCAAATTTACCTCTTTTTATCGTAGATACCAAAGATACTCGATGGTACTACTTAAGGTAAAGCGTTGGTGGTCAAATTTTTTACCCTAAGTTTAATCTTAATTATTACAAATTTTGACGAAACTCTTTCAAATTCTTTATGCTTTCTTCACCCAAATAGGAAGTAATCAAAAGAAAACTGCTTATTTGTTAGAACTGCTGTCCAATAGTGAAATGGAATTGCCCTTTATTCACACCTGGATTTCCTTCTATCTCATCAAATCCATATCCCCAATCCAGGCCTAGTAAGCCGAACATAGGAAGGAAAATTCTTACTCCCACACCCGCTGAGCGTTTTAAATTTAAAGGGTTGAAATTTCTTGTTCCTAACCAATTGTTTCCAGCTTCTAAGAATGCTAAGGTGTATATGGTAGCAGATGGGTTTAGCGAAACCGGGAATCGCAATTCGAACGTGTTTTTGTTATAAGCAGTACCACCTACTGTGCTTCCATTAATACGAGGAGTTACTGTATTGTTATTGTATCCGCGTAACGCAATAATTTCACGTCCATCTAATGCAAATCCTGAAAGGCCATCTCCCCCTAAGTAGAAACGTTCGAATGGAGATTGTCCAATATCACTATTGTAAAATCCTAATATTCCAATTTGTGTTCTGGAGAATAATACAAATTTCGTCCCTAAGCTTTTGTACCATGATCCACTAAATTTCCATTTGTGATATTCGATCCACTTGTATTTTTCTTTAGCACTAGCAGTTGCATAGTCACTACCTTTATCAAGTAAACTAAATGGCGGTGTTAATTGTAAAGTGAATGATAGTTGCGAGCCACTACGAATCCAAATAAATCCATCTACCGAATTTCGTGAAAATGTTTGTTCGAAGTTTAAGTTGTTCGAGTATCCATCACTGAATAAAAAAGTCCCAGCCCAATTGTCTAAAGAGTAACGTTGAAATGTTAATTCATTATATGATTGGAAGAAATCATCTGGCCATTTTAATCGTTTTCCTAATCCAATAGAGGCACCACTAATTTTTAATACGGAACGATCATCATTTCCTTTTGGTAATCCATCCGTTTGTATCGAGTGAAATACAGAAACACTTAAAGAGTTTGGTTTTTTACCACCTAGCCAAGGTTCAGTGAAAGAGGCATTGTAGCTTTGGAAGAATCTGCCATTCGATTGAAAACGTATGCTCAATTTTTGTCCGTCGCCAGTGGGTAGTGGAGACCACGTACCTTTTTTCGCAATATTTTTTGCAGAGAAATTATTAAAAGATATTCCTAAAGTACCAACCACACCGGCACCACCGCCCCAACCTCCAGATAATTCAAGTTGGTCGGAAGGACGTTCTTCAACGATGTATTCAATATCCACGGTACCATCTGCAGCATTTGGTCGAGGAGTAACATTTAATTTCTCTTGATCAAAGTAACCTAGTTGTGCTAATACTTGCTGTGTGCGAATAATATCGGAACGATTAAATAACTGCCCCGGTTTCGTGCGAATCTCTCGCATGATTACTTTGTCATTGGTTTTTGAATTCCCCTTTACAGTAACACGATTCACAGTGGCTTGTTTGCCCTCATAAATTCGCATTTCAATATCGATGGAATCATTCTCAACTAATATCTCTACGGGAGTAACTTGGAAAAATAAATATCCATCATCCATGTACAATGAACTAATGTCTCTACTGCTTTGACTGATGAACAAGCCTTCGTCTAATTTCGACTGACTAAAAATATCACCTTTCTTAATTCCTAACATTTGATCGAGTTGGGAAGTTGGATATTTTGTATTTCCGATCCAAGTGATATTTCTAAAATAATATTTAGGGCCTTCATCGATCCATACATCAATATTTACGGTGCGATCACTGAATTTATATACACTGTCTTTTGAAATAGATACATCTCTAAATCCCTTTGAAGCATAAGTAGCAACTACTTTTTCTTTATCTTTTTCAAAAGCTTCTTCACTAAACTTCGAGGAACTAAAAATTTTATACCAGCCTTTCTCTTTGCTGCCTTTCATTTTCCTTCTCAGCTTCTTCGATTCAAATTGAGTGTTTCCATGAAAAGTTACTTTGTTAATCTTCACTCTTTTTTTATTGGAGACACTAATGCGCATCAGTTCTTGATTGGGTCCGCCGATGGTATCTTTTTCAGTCGTAATCGTGGTTTCAACAAATAAAAATCCTTTTTCTACATAATAATCTTTGACTTGATTTTTTGTAATCTGAATTAAATTTTCGGTGATTACTTTTCCTTTAACTAGTTGAAGTTTGTCTCGTAATTTATCCGCTTCGTTCTTGCTGATTCCACTAAAAGCAAATTTGGAAAGACGGGGACGTTCGCTTAATTCAAAATTCAAAAAGATCCGATCTCCATTAATTTTAGTAGCGGTCACTTTAATATCAGAAAGTAATCCTTGTTTCCAAAGATTTTCAATAGCAGTAGCAATTTTATCACCGGGAATTTTGAATCTTTCTCCAATATTCAATCCGGTCAACGTAATTAAAACGCCTTCGTCTAAATAGCGAATACCACTTACCGTGATTCCCCCTAATTCATATTCTTTGGGTTGAGCAAAATTGATTTGCTGGTCATCTGATCCAATGGATTCAACCTGTGCGTAGGAAGTATTCGCAAAGAAAGTGAAGATGGAAATTAGGAGTACTATTATTCTACGCATGTTCAGATTTCAGTTGTTCTGATGTTTTTCCAAAGCGACGTTCACGTTGTTGGAAGTCGATAATGGCTTTATAAAAATCTTCACGACGAAAATCTGGCCACAACTTCTCTGTAAAGTACAGCTCAGCATAAGCGATTTGCCATAATAAGTAATTACTGATTCTAGACTCACCACTCGTACGAATTAATAATTCAGGGTCGGGCCAGGCGGCAGTATTCAGATGATTACTTATTAAATCTTCGTTAATATTTTTTGGATCTATTTCACCTGCTTTCACTTTTTCTGCAATTTTTTGCATCGCATTAGTGATTTCCCAGCGCGAGCTATAGCTCAAAGCCAGTACTAAGGTCATTCGTGTATTGTTGGCTGTTTTGTCAATACATTTTTTCAGATTCGCAGCTACTTTGGCGGGTAGACTATCTGTATTGCCAATGGTTGCTAAGCGAATGTTGTTCTTCATCAACTTCGGTGTCTCCTTCGTGATGGTTTTAACCAAAAGATGCATTAATGCGTCAATTTCTATCTTTGGGCGATTCCAGTTTTCGGTACTAAAAGCATAAACGGTTAGAACTTCAATCCCTAGTTCGGCAGCTCCTTCAACGGTATCGCGAACCGCAAGAACACCATTTTGGTGACCGAAAATGCGCATTTTCCCCTGCTGTTTCGCCCATCTTCCATTGCCATCCATAATAATGGCGACATGACGCGGTAAACCTTGAATATCTATCTGCTCTTTTAGTGACATATTTGGGCTCGCAAATGTAGTAAATGCATTGGCCTTCTCGTGCATTTAAAAAGATTAACTTGACGTTAACGTATTTACCAGAGTTTTATGCGAAACGGCTGGCATGCATCGATGTATTTCTTACTCAGTGTATAGGTTAATTGTACCCCTGTAAAAACATAAAAATCACGTCGCTTTGTGTCGCCACGTTGTCGTCCAATATTTCCACCAGGTGCTTGATTGAGCGACCGATCACTTAGGAGCGCTGCTGTTTTTCCATATTCTACTAAAATGGATTTTGGATCTGCATACACGGTACTCACATCGTCTAAATAGTCGGTATAGGTTTGTCGTACTCCCGACTCCAGCGTTAATCCGAATCGACGTCCAATTTTAAATTTAAATCCACCACCAAAAGTGAACGCTAAATTCGTCCGTTTGTATGGATTTTTATTAGAAGCATCCGTTCCCTGACCTTCAGTTCCTAAGGGCTGCAATTCTATCCAATCGTCGTTAATTTTTGTTTTAGGGTTAAAATGAAAAACAGACAATCCACAGAGTAAATAGGGGCTAAAAGTTGAATTTGGATTAGCCGTTTGATAAGGGAAAAAATTAAATTCAAACTGTCCAGATAATTCAATGATATGGGATCTGAAATTCAAATTTCTGTTTTGACTGTAGAAGTCATCGGCCTTACTATCATCGGCTTTAACATGCCCATATAATAAACCAGCTTTGAATGCCCAGTGATTACTGTATGAACGTCGGTAAACAGCACTGATGCCCGGTTCTAAAAAGCGGGTATCATACATCGTTTTATCCAAATCGCCTCTATATCCCATCACTCCTACCATAATACCAAGTTCTCTTGATTGAGAATTGGAAATGAAAGGGAATGCTAGAATAATAAGGAAGAGGGAGACTATTGGCCTCATTGCGTTTTTCAAAACGTGAATTTGATTTGAGTATTGTTGAGGTTTTCTATTCAACAAACAGTACTACTCCGTAATTTTAGAATATTGGGAAGTTAGTACGACCAGTACGAATCTTATAATGTAAACTGATGATCGCAAACATATAAGCATCTTTATCACGAGGATCTCCACGTTGCTGACCTACTGTAGTTGATTCAGCATTAGGATTAGGATTTGAAAAATAGGCTGCAACTGGACCATTAGCTTGATTAATAGCTAGTGGATCATAATATGTTTTACTTACATCATCAATGTAATCTGTAAATGTTTTTCTCAGTCCGAATTCAAATCCAACACCCCAACGACGGTTGAAGAAATAACGACCACCTATTCCAAATGGGATACAAATTTGGGTTCTTTTATATTTTTCACGAGCCGGCGAAATTCCTTGACCCTCAGTGCCTAATGGTTGAAGATTGTACCATTTGTCGTTGAATTCACCTTTTGGATTAAAGTGAAAAACACCAATACCAACGAATCCATAAAGTGAACCTTCAAATGAATTAGAACGACGAACTCCTCTCAAACGATAAATTCCACCTTCTTGTTGACTGAGAAGGGCAGCTTCAAAATTTACATTGAATTCGTAGATATTCGATTTGAAATTTAAACCCCTCGTACTTCTAAAAAACTCCTTGGTTAGTTTATCATCCCCTTTTACATGGCCATAAGTAAGATGGGAGTGAATGGATAATGCAGGACTTAATTTGTATCGCATCCCAACGGTAAGTGCTGGTCTAGTTAAACTCAACTCTAAATCTTTGAAGCCGTTGGTTCCAATTGCATTCGCGCCTCCTAAATCACCCAAGAAATTACTGGCACCAATACCAAAACTCCATTCGTAACGATATGCTTTCCATCGTGCACGTAATCTTTGCGCTTCGCACATTGTACTAAATACAAGTAGGAATGCGAGAGAAAGTAGTATATTTTTCTTCATATGAATTCTTAATGCCTTTGCACAAAAGTAATATTTTCTGCTATATAGTAATGCGTAAATAACTATGATTTGGTGAGTGTGTTAGTTTCTGGTGTCAAGACCCCAATTTAATTTTTTTCTGAGCGTATTTAGGAAGTTGGTGCTACCCAGTCGAACAAGACTCATGGTGAAGTCTTCTCTTCTGACTGCCAGTGAGATAGCTGAATCTATGGTTACAGATCGGGAATCGAGCGAGGCTAAAAAGTACTGGCTTCGCCCTTCTACTTCTAACGAAATTACATTTTGATCAGACACTACAATTGGACGAACATTTAGGTTGTGAGGTGCGATGGGCGTAATCACGAAGTTGCCAGAGTAAGGCGCGACAATGGGTCCACCGCAACTTAAGGAATATCCAGTGGAGCCAGTTGGAGTAGCGATGATGAGCCCATCTGCCCAATACGAATTTAAATATTCACCATTGAGGTAAGTGTTGATGGTGATCATGCTCGAACTGTCCTTTTTGTGGATGGTCAATTCGTTGAGTGCATAATTCACTCCGCCAAATAAATTTCGGTTGGATTCCAGTCTTAGCAAACTTCTCTTATCGATGGTATAATGACCTTTCATCAGTGCTTCGAGAGCTCCGGAAATATCTTCCGTACCCACACCCGTTAAAAAGCCTAATCGTCCTAAGTTGATTCCCATCACCGGAATATTACTGTCTTGAACCAAGGTTAACGTATCCAAAATAGTCCCATCTCCCCCTAAGCTTAATAAAAA
>CAIXTT010000019.1 GCA_903922455.1 uncultured Bacteroidota bacterium
AAGCCGAGGCAGAAAGCTACGCTTTCAATGCCTTGGATAAAAAATAAAAATAGCGCAGCGTTTCTTTTGATGTTGACGATGGGAGAACGAGGGATCACCCAGTAGCACAAAGGCTACTGGGTAATCCCGTTATTTTTTTAAGCCGAGGCAGAAAGCTACGCTTTCAATGCCTTGGATAAAAAATAAAAATAGCGCAGCGTTTCTTTTGATGTTGACGATGGCAGTTCTCGGTAATCCCATCTTTTAATATTTCGCGGTATAGGATCAGGGCATGCCTAGATCCTGCACTGCAATAATCCTTTTTTAAGTGTCTACGTCTTTTGAACACATGAATTTCGCCTTAAATATTTGAATCATACATTTTTACATTTTCATGATAAAAGCATCAATTACGAATATTTTCTTTCTAGCACTTTTAATACCTTTAACCTTTAAATTTAACAACCATGAAAAAATACTTACTCATTGGTTTCTTTAGTTTCCTTGGTGCAATTAATTGCCAAGGTCAATGGATTCAACAATTGTGGACAAATCCATCTATACTTACTACCAATACTCCAGTCCAGTTAATTGCAGATGTTGATTTTCCTTTCGGCGGCTGTAGTGATAAAACTTTAAATTTGTTTCCGATAGGTAATACTTTTTCGGGGGATGCTCTTCATTGTTTAGGTGCCGCTACTTTTATTTGTAATGATAAAGATACTTTCAACCTTGGACTACTACCCGCTGGGACCTACAGATTTTATTATCGAGTAGATATTGGAATGGGACCATCTCCCTGTACTCCAGGAATTGTAGGTGGACCGACAGATTCTTTGACTTTTGTAGTCAATTTGGCAAGTTCAGTTGACGAGGTAGATAATATTACTTTCAATTTGTTTCCAAATCCTGCTTCGAGCGTTCTTCACCTTAATTTGAAGAACAGTATAGAGGGTTCTTATAAAATCTTGAATAGTCAGGGTTCCGTCGTTCTTGAGTCGAACGTGAATGGAACAAATTTGCAAATTGATATTAGTCGCTTAGCAGATGCACTTTACACTTTTATTTATGAGGATGTTTCGAATACTATTTTCGTGAAGAAGTTTACGAAGAAATAGATTGAACTTGTGTTTTGATGGATGTTGTACGTGAATTATTTTTCATTTTTAAAAAACTAAACAATGCGAGAGATGTTATAATCTACTTATGAAAAATGTAATTTTGGTCAATGAACTCGATGTTGAAGTTGGAACATCAGAAAAAATGAGAGCCCATCAAGAGGGACTATTGCATCGCGCTTTTTCAATTTTTATTTTTAATTCAAAAAATGAATTACTGATTCAACAGCGTGCCAATGAAAAGTACCATAGCGGAGGATTGTGGACAAATACCTGTTGTAGTCATCCTCAGCCAGAGATGGATTTAGTAGATTTTGCTAAACAACGTTTGTTCGAGGAGATGGGCTTGAAGGTAGATGAACTCATCGTAAAAAATCATTTTATTTATAAAGCTGAATTTCCAAACGGACTTGTAGAATATGAACTCGATTATATTTTGCTAGGTCAATCGGATTTAGATCCAATTTTAAATCCAGAGGAAGCGCAACAATTTAAATGGATTTCTTTAACGGATCTTAAAGCACAAATGGAAGTTCATCCCCAACAATTTACTTTTTGGTTGCATGAAATTTTCAAACGTGGAATGATGTAATTTGATCGTGAAGCATCGCGATGGTCAGACATTTTGTATTTTATTTTAACAGCTCAATTAGCAATTTCTGTAAGGTTTAATTTTATTTTAACGATTCACTAATTGTAATGAATCCCGATTTTTACTTCATTTATTTTTTAATGGTATGAATTCATATTCATTATGAATTAACCTTTCACCGATTTTTGACCGATTTCCACTCATTAAAAATGTAAATGGCTGTTTTGTAGGTAATTGAAATATAATTGTAGGTTATCCATCCTCCTTTTCTTACATCCAACATATCCTGTTTGATTCTACACGATATACCTCTTGAGCTCGCTGTAGCTTTGATTATACCATAAAAGTATTCCTGTGAAATTGTCCCAACTAACAGGTGGCACTAACGATAAAACAGACATTATGAGTCTAAATCTACGAAGAAGCTTACTGATCCTGACAGCCTTGCTGTTCATCCTTCGGGCTGATCCTGTAAAGGCAAGTCACGCGATGGGTGCCGACTTGACTTATGAATGCCTTGGTGGAAACACCTACAAAGTGCGATTGTCGTTTTATCGAGATTGTATTGGAATCTTAGCTCCTGCTAATATTTATGTAAACATTCGTTCTGTAAGTTGTGGTCAAACATTGGGTGTTACCTGTAATCCTATCCCAGGAACAGGTCAACAAGTAACGTATTTATGTCCCACAGCACAAAGTACTTGTAATGGTGGAACGTTTACGGGAATTCAAGAATGGGTGTACGAGGGAGTCGTAACATTGCCGATGCAATGCAACGATTGGAGATTTTCGTATTCACTTTGTTGTCGAAATGCTGCTATCAATACGATCAGCAGTCCTGGCTCCAATACATTTTATATTTATGCTTCTTTAGATAATACCATCACCCTTTGCAATAGTTCTCCTACTTTTACAAATAAACCAGTTCCTTTTGCTTGCTTAGGACAACAATTATGTTTTAACCATGGAGCTACAGATCCTGATGGTGATTCTTTAGTTTATTCTTTAGTAAACCCTCGTCAAACAGTATCGAATGATGTGAGTTATATTGCACCTTATAATGCATCTAATCCATTAACTACTTCTGGAGGTTTTCAATTCAACTCACAAACAGGTGATATTTGTTTTACGCCTACTCAATTACAAGTAACTGTAATGGCCGTATTAGTCCAAGAGTATAGAAACGGTGTTTTAATTGGTTATGTAGTTCGTGATATTCAGATTACCGTTTTAAATTGTACAAACGATCTTCCTACTTTAACAGGTATTAATGGAACCAATAATTTTGATATGACGGTTTGTGCAAATGAAAATATGTGCTTCGATGTGTTTTCAAATGATATTAATGCCGGACAACAAGTTGGATTGTTTTGGAATAATGTCATTCCAAATGCAACATTTACAACTGCAGGAAGTCCACATCCAACCGGAACATTTTGTTGGACACCTACGCAAGCTGATATTAGTAACACTGCACATTGTTTCACAGTTCGTGTCAGCGATGATGCTTGTCCTTTTATTGGATCTAATACGTATTCCTATTGTATAACGGTCACGGGTATTGTCGTCGACGCCGGCCCCGATCAATACATAGCTTGTAATGACCTTGCTACCGTCACTGCGAATGCGAGTGGTGGAAATCCTCCCTATACTTATTTATGGAGCAATGGATTTACGAATCCAACACAATCAATTGGAGTAGGAACTTATATTGTTACCGTTTCTGATGGTACTTGTTCGAGTACAGATACTGTAGAAATTTTTGCGGCCTTTCAACCCATCGCTAATTTCACTTGGGATGGAGCTTGCGGAAATGCTCCTGTTCAATTCACGGATCTAAGTACAACCGCAGGAGGAATGCAAAGTTGGACATGGAATTTTGGCGATGGTACTGGATCTAATCTTCAAAATCCAACGCATACATTTCCAGGAAGCGGAATGTATAATGTTTCATTAATCGTTGAAAATATTTATGGTTGTACAGATACACTGGTACTTCCAGTTGTAATCGCACCATTACCCATTGCTTCATTTAGTACGGATACTGTTTGTGCTGGATCATTTATTAACTTTAACAATACAAGCACACCGCCTGGATCAGGATGGTCGTGGTCGTTTAGCAATGGTGGAACTTCCAATTCTCAAAATCCTTCTGTGATTTTAGGAGCACCAGGTTCCTATACTGCCACTTTGGTGGTCACGGATTCTGCTGGATGTACTGATACCGCTACTCAAAATGTTATAGTGAATCCACAACCAATAGCAGCCTTTACTGTAAGCGGAAATAATTGTCAAGGTGCTCCCATAACTTTTAATAATACATCGAGTGGAGCAACTGTGTATACTTGGTTGTTTGGAGATGGGTCAACTTCTACATCACAAAACCCATCGCATACATATGGAAATAATGGCTCTTATACAGCCACGTTAATTGCCATGAATGCTTTTGGTTGTTATGATACAGTTCAACAAACCGTGCAAGTGAATGGTCCGCCAGTAGCTTCTGCTGGTCCAGATGTAGCGATTTGTATCGGTAGTAATGCCGTACTTACAGCCAATGGTGGAGTATCTTTCAACTGGACACCAGGTGGAAGTACAAGTAATACGATATCGGTTTCTCCTTCTACAAATACATCTTATTCCGTAATTGTTACGGATGCCAATGGATGTACGGCAATAGATACCGTTAGCGTGTTTGTAAATCCTTTACCAACTGCAACTGTAAGTCCTAATGTTAGTGTTTGTCAAGGGCAAAGTGCTACTTTAACCGCGAGTGGTGGTGTTTCGTATAGCTGGAATCCATCCGGTAGTGTTACTGGAACCATCACCGTTTCACCGGGATCTTCTACAACCTATGCAGTAAACGTAATTGATGCGAATGGTTGTCAAGCTACAGCCTTCGTCAATGTGACGGTAAATCCAAATCCAGTAATTAGTTTGCCTGGCGGAGTATTTATTTGTAGTGGTGTAAGTGCCACTTTAAATCCCGGAGCCACTGGAACCAGTTATTTATGGAGTAACGGAGCTACTACACCAACCATCAACGTGAACGCACAAGGTTCGTATTCAGTAACCGCTACTAACGCTGCTGGATGTACGTCAACAGCGTCGACGCAAGTTACGGTGGGCGGACAAGTCATTAGTAATAATAACACCACCTCTATTTGTCAAGGACAAGCGGCTACACTGGATGCAGGTTTCGCTGGATCTACTTATGCTTGGAGCACAGGGTCTACCTCGCAAACAATTTCTGTAAATGCGGCAGGAGTATATTCTGTAACCGTAACTGATGCGAGTGGTTGTACAGGAACGATTGCAAATACCGTTCAGGTGAATCCATTGCCACAGGCTGCCTTTACACCGAACGATGAATGTTTAAATGATTCTGTATTTTTCTTCGATGCCTCTTCTGTAAATGGAGGTAGCATCACTTCTTGGAGTTGGGATTTAGGAAACGGAAATATTTCATATGCTCAAAATCCCATCTTAGTATACAACACTCCTGGTTCTTACAATGTTGTACTTACTATCACCACAGACCAAGGTTGTACCTCTACGTTATCCGATACACTCAATATTTATCCAATGCCTGCCGCTGCGTTTAATTTTACGCAGGGATGTATTGGAACCAATATTCCATTCATAGATCAATCAACTGTTGGATTTGGAAATATTGTAAGCTGGAACTGGAATTTTGGAGATGGAACTTCATCTACTTCACAAAATCCACAACATACCTTTACTACAGCTGGAAATTACAATGTGTCGTTGGAAGTTTCTACGCCAGGAGGTTGTAGGGCAACCATCAGTAGAGTCGTTCAAATTTTTCCTCAACCTGTGTTGTCATTCACTTCAACATCTACTACCATTTGTTTAGGTGGATCAGTTACCTTAAATAATACAAGTACTTCCAGCAACGGTGTCATCAGCAATTGGCAGTGGAGTTTTGGAAATGGAACAACATCGAATCAATTGAGTCCAACCGTGAATTATAATACGGCTGGAAATTATACCATCACTTTGATTGGAACCACATCTCATGGTTGCTCCGATACATTAACGCAATCGGTAACCATTAATGCCTTACCAACAGCTGATGCAGGATCGAATCGTGCTATATGTGCCGGGACTTCCACCACATTAACAGCAACTGGAGGTGGTACTTATTCATGGTCACCAGGAGGATCTACAGCCAACGCCATTACCGTTTCACCGATTACCAGTGGAATGTATTACGTAGTGGTGACTAACGCTAACGGATGTACGTCAAGAGATAGTGTACGGGTAAATATTAACGCATTGCCTGTTGCCAATGCAGGTCCCGATAAATCTTTTTGTGTTGGAAATAATACTACACTTACTGCTACTGGAGGTGGAACGTACTCTTGGAATCCAGGTGGTGCTACAACGCCAACTATTACAGTTTCTCCAGCTTCTACTTTAAACTATATTGTTACCGTTACGGCAGCAAATGGTTGTACTCGAAATGACACAGCAAGAGTAGTGGTGAATCCATTGCCAACAGCAAATGCAGGTCCTGATAAAACCATTTGTTTTGGAACAACAACATCATTGACTGCTTCAGGTGGTAGTACTTATTTATGGCAACATAGTGGAGCAACAACTGCGACAGTTTATGTGAATCCGTCTACCACTTCTTCGTATATAGTTACAGTTACCAGTTTAGCGGGTTGTTCAACAAGAGATACGGTGCAAGTGAATACAAATCCAACACCAACTGTGGTTGGAACGAATGCGTTTTTCTGTACCGGATTTAGCGCCACGTTGGATGCAGGAAATCCTGGAATGACTTATTTATGGTCGCCAAGTGGTGAGGTTACGCAAACCGTTGGTGTGACAGATCCCGGTGTTTATTCTGTTGTTGTTACCAATGCTTTTGGTTGTCAAGGATCAGGTACCTTCAATGTAACTGAAGGCGGAACAGGTTTAAGTTCAACACCCATCAATGTGAATGCATGTCAAGGTGCCAATGTTTTATTAGATGCAGGAAATCCCGGAATGACGTATTTATGGTCAACAGGTGCTGCTTCTCAATCTATCAATGTGAGTAGTACGGGTACTTATCAAGTAACCATTACTGATGTAGGTGGATGTTCTGCGTCGTTTACTAATAATGTTGCTGTGCATCCATTGCCAACGGTGAACTTTACTACTAATCCTGCTTGTTTAGGAGATGCAAACCTATTTGCAAATACATCATCCATCACAAGTGGAAATATTATTGGATGGCAGTGGAATATTAATGGAAGTGCTTCCTCGATCGTTCAAAATCCATCCGTAGTAATTCCAACAGCGGGAACTTATCCAGTAACTTTAGTAGCTACATCCGGATTTGGTTGTATTGATTCACTAACGGGTAGCCTTACCGTAAATCCGTTACCTACAGCAGCTTTCAATGCGCCTGATGTTTGCGAAGGAAGTGCTACTCAATTAAGCGATGTATCAACAGTAGGAGGTGGAAGCATTTCTACTTGGGCTTGGCAATTGGGTGATGGATCTACGTCGTCTTTGCAAAATCCACAGCATACGTATACCAATGAAGGCATCTATAATGTTACTTTAATCGTATCAAGCGCAACAGGATGTAACGACACCATTTTACAGTCAATCACCATCGATCCAATGCCTGTAGCAGACTTCGTTGCCAACGATGTTTGTGAAGGAGATTCAGTACAGTTCACAAATAATTCTCAAATAACTAACGGTTTCATCAGTGATATTAATTGGGATTTCGGAGATGGAAATACAAGTTCATTAAGCGATCCAGTCCATTATTATACTTCACCTGGATCATACACTGTAACTCTAAGTGTTGGATCAGATCAAGTTTGTGAAGATATAATCGCAAAAACAATTGTTGTGAATCCAAAACCTACTGCCGACTTTATTGCAAGCCCAGTATGTGATGGTTCTCCAATTCTCTTCGTCGACAATTCAAATGTTCCAACTGGTGTTGTGAATGGTTGGTATTGGGAATTTGGTGATGGATCATTCTCATCAACACAACAACCCAATCATCAATATGCAAATCCTGGAATCTATAATGTGAGTTTGGTAGCCAGTACTGATAAAGGATGCAGCGATACTTTGAATCGTTCAACAACAATAAACGATATTCCTCAAGCTGGTTTTACAGTAGCCAATGCATGCTTAGGAAGTGCGGTTGTGTTTAATGATACTACATCTGGAACAGCTGGTGCAATCACGAATTGGACATGGAATTTTGGAGATGGAAATACATCATCTAGTCAAAATCCTTCACATTTATATAGCTCAACGGGATCCTATACCGTTAGTTTAATTGTTAGCAATGCGAATGGTTGTATCGATACAGTGAATAGAAGTGTAAATGTATTTCCAGTACCGAATGCTAATTTCTCTAGCAATGATGTTTGTTTAAATGGCAGCACTAACTTCTTCGATCAATCACAAATAGTGGGAGGGGGAACCTTCCAATACGCTTGGGATTTTGGAGATAATACTACAGATACTTTAATGCACCCTCAGCATACTTATACTGCAGCAGGAACGTACAATGTTAATTTATCCATTATCACTCCTTATGGATGTACTGCTAATGTGATGCGAAGCATTACGGTGTATCCATTACCTGTTCCTGATTTCACTGCTGGAAATGTATGTTTGAATTTCCCTGTGCAAATCATCGATAACTCTGCAGTGAATCCTGGAAATTTATCGGGATGGTCGTGGACATTAGGAAATGGTACGACGAGCACTGCACAAAATCCAACTGTGTTTTATCCTGCTGCCGGATTCTATACCATTACATTAGAAGCTACATCGAATCAAGGTTGTAAAAGTAGCATTACTGATTCAGTAGAAGTGTACGCTGCACCAAGTCCGCAGCCAACTGCTGGAACAGGTTGTGTAGGCGATAATATTCCGTTTGCCGATACTAGTTCAGGTGCAAACAACAACATTGTAAATTGGGATTGGAATTTCGGAAATGGAAGTACAGGAACATTAGCAAATGAGAGTAGTACGTACACAAATGCTGGTACTTTTGTAGCCACATTAACGTCTACCAATTCGAACGGTTGTAGAGCTACAGCCAATACCAATGTAATCATTAACGATTTGCCTGTGGCAGGATTTACAGCCAACACTCCTTGTTTAAATAGTCCTGTGCAATTTAACAGTACTTCATTTGTTCCCGGTGGAACGATCACAGGTTATTCATGGAGTTTTGGAGATGGAGTAGGTGTTTCCAATTCCGCGAATCCAACTTATGTATACACACAAGAAGGAACTTACACCATCACATTAATTGTAACAAGTGATGATGGTTGTAACGATACCATCACAGGAACAGTTTTCGTTAATCCATTACCGATAGCTTATTTTACAGAGATGAGTAATCCAGGGTGTGGTCCTATCGTTGTTCCGTTTACTGATTCTTCTTTTGTAAGTTCAGGAGGAGTAGTATCATGGGCATGGGATTTTGGTGATGGTGGAAGTTCAACATTACAAAATCCAACGCATACGTATACAGCAAGTGGAATCTTCAATGTGACGTTAACTGTTGTTTCTGATTCGGGTTGTACCAACACGGTAAGCATCAACAACGCGGTTACCGTTTATCCTGGACCCGATGCCGAGTTTGAAGCAGATCCAGCCTTGCAAACCATCTTAAATCCAAATTTTGATTTCATCAATCTTTCTTCAGGTGCATTAACTTACAACTGGACATTTGGTGATGGAGGTTCTTCAACACAGTTTGAACCAACTTATACGTATCGCGATACCGGAAATTATTTAGTAACCTTATGGGTAGTGAATTCATATGGTTGTCCTGATTCCGTTTCACATTGGGTGCGTGTAGATCCAATTTTCAGCTGGTGGATTCCTAATGCCTTTACTCCAAATGGAGATGGTGTTAACGAAGGATTCAATATTCAAGGAGAATATATTGTAGATGTAGAGCTAAGCATCTTCAACCGTTGGGGAGCCAGAATTTTCCAAAGTGAAGGAAAGAGCAATCGCGCTTGGGATGGAAGCATTGAAGGCGAATCGCAATTAGCACAAGAAGGAACCTATGTTTATCAAGTAAAAGTGATTGACGTATGGGGTAAGCAACATGAGAAAGTAGGGCATGTGCATTTGGTGCGGTAAAATATAATTTATAAATTTAAATAAAAAGCCTAGGGTTTAAACCCTAGGCTTTTTGTATTTAAAAAAAATATTATTTTACCTCAAATCAATCACCTCAACCCCTGGATATTTCTTCGTATCAAAAACAAACATGTTATCATTGACAGGGGAGTTAGGTGTGAACTTTACAATGGAGTAGGTGAGGATAGCGCCACTCTTTTCATAAATTTTTGCTTCTTTCACAAACTGACCCGCTTTGTCGATGTGCAATAAAATTTTGAAATAATTTTTCTTGGTATCGTCGGGTGTTAATTCAATTTGTTGTACCGTGCCACTCTTTTCTTTTTTATCACCAATGTATTTTGTCTTGAATCCTTTTTCATACATGGTGAAAATATTGGTCGGACTAATAGCACCTTCAACAGCTTTTGACTCGGAGATTTGTACTTCGTTCGATT
This sequence comes from uncultured Bacteroidota bacterium, assembly GCA_903922455.1. GTDB lineage: Bacteria > Bacteroidota > Bacteroidia > AKYH767-A > OLB10 > JAJTFW01. The sequence continues at coordinate 10,281 of CAIXTT010000019.1, forward strand.
CTTTTAAGAAGGTCCAAGTACTAGCACCGTCGCTCATCACCGTTTGATTATTTAAAACAAACTGAAACTTGGGTCCATTTAATAAAATAGTTCCCGAAAAATTTTCAGAAGCTTTTGTTTTTTGATCCACCCGCGATAATTTAAAACTGGCTGATAATGATTTATAAGATTTGTACTTTGCACTTACCGATTTTAATATGGCGGTTGATTTAGCATCGCTTTGTGCGAAGACCGAAGTGCTTATTAATAAAGAGAACGCAAAGCAAGCGCTCAATAATTTAGATTTATTCATAGGTTTTGTGGCTGTGAAGATAAAGTTTAGAAACTTAAACTCCCGAAGGTGATTTCAGGCTTTTCAATAACTGTTCCAAACTTGCCATATCCTTGCAACGAACTTCGCGAGCTTTACTTCCTTCAAACGGTCCTATAATGCCTGCAGCCTCAAGCTGATCCACGATTCTGCCCGCTCTATTGTATCCTAATTTCAATCTTCTTTGTAATAATGAAGCAGAGCCTTGTTGGAACTGAACCACCATATGAGCCGCTTCATCGAATAAAGGATCAAAATCATCGGC